>DATDQA010000019.1:0-2559 GCA_035292505.1 Saprospiraceae bacterium
AATGTCCTGATGATACCTACATAATCATCGAAGGTGCGGTCTTCATCATCGGTAATCAGAAAACGGCGCAAGGTAGTCTTGAGGTCAACGTCTAGCGGGTGGTCGGGCTTCGCAAAGAGCAAGTCCCACAGTTGTGCAAGCAGGCTGTATGTGAGCAACTGGAGCAGGCAGCGATATGTCTTTACAAACAAGCTGATGCGCTCGGCACTATACTCTGATGTAGAAAAAATACGGCGTACCTCCTGTCCAAGCGGCACCGGCAGTGCATCGATGATTTGTTGCTGAATGATGCGGGGAGACTGCTTATCTCCGCTTTGTTCCTGTTCCCATGAAAAACGAAGGTAACTCTCATAGGGAGCAAGCACCTGAAACATCTTCTGTCTGAGGGCTTCATTGATATCTCCGATGGGAAGAGTTGATGATGTCGCCGGCGCTGGTGGCCTGGAAGGAAGTTTCCATTCTACGATGCCAGCATCTTCTTTTTCAAACAAGCCCCAGGGCAATGTTGCATTCTGGATAGCCCGCAGTTTGATACCGCGTTCGGGAATCTGGACGGTATTCCTGATCAACAATGTACGTCCACGTGCCGCCAGATATGCATCTGAGATACTTTGGCCTGTAGCCAAAGCCTGATAAAAACCAATGCTAAACTCCATCGCAAGATCGTCGCGGACTGGAACTGAAGTACCAATCACCGCTTTCACGCCGGCTTTGAGTAATTGCTCTACCTGGCCCTGTGTAGAACATCCATTGAGAAAGACCAACTGCAGATTCGGCATCTTTCCCAGGAGTGCGGCAAGTCCCTCGGCATAGGCACTCCCGTCCGCTGCGACCAGCTTATCGCTTTCTGCATGTCCTGCATAATGAAAGAGAATGATTCTGTCACGGTACTCGCTCAAGTATGTGCTCAGGATGTCTCTTGTCACTGAAGGTTCATGGCGTACGCTGAAGTAATCCCTGTCCTCCAGGGGACGCAGGAATTCTACAATGGCCTGTCTTTCTTTGTCGAGCAAAGGCAGGTGTTTTTCCTGCGCATTGGCAAATGACAAGAAGACTATCGGCCGGCTCATAATAGACAAGATAGTTAATTAGTCCTGGTACCTCGCGATGACGACATCACCAATGGGCGGTTCTACGGACTCGGAAAAATTCAGCTCTCCCTTTCGCAGCGTCTTGCTATAACTGGTGACAAGAGGGAAAATCGTGGTGGGATTTGCGATACTAAACATCCAGACATTCTCACCATCCGTATAGAACACGTCTGATTCCTGCTCGTCGATATCCATGCCTTCTATCCTATCCTCACAGGGTACCTGGTACACGGCGAGAGGCTGATCAGGCTGATCCGGATTTACGGCGACAATATTACACGGAGATCCCTGTTCGGCAAAATACAACCTGCGGTTTCGGACATCAAAAGCAATCGCCGTCTTCTGCAATGTAGAACCAAACTGATCCTGATTCGTTGGCGCTCCTTGTGCAGCTTCGCGACTATTGACGAGGGTGCTACCATTCACGAAATAAAAGGTGTTGCCGGTTGGATCAAAGGTGAGCTGTCCGATGTTTTCATCGACCGGATATTCAGCATCATATTGCGCATTAGGGATCGCATTCGACAGGTTATTGATGGTTGTTTGTAAGATGGAACCGCCGAACGTACCGATAAACACTTTGCCGGTGCTTTGTTCGATACAGATATCTGCGAATCCCTGACCTTCCAGAGTCGTCAGATTTTCACCATTGGGAGAACAAAAGATCAGATCATTTCCTGCGACATAATAGATTTTGTTGGCGGCACGATAGTAATCGATCCCACCGATACCGCTCACTTGCTTTACCCGCACGGCCGCATGACAATCAGAATCAGGATACACCGTCCACAGCACCTGGAAGGCATCGAAAAAGGATACTGCTCTTTGCGTGCCCTCCGTGATAATGTCGCGGAGTGTAAAATCGAATTCCGTGGAAGACTCGTTGTCGACGTCGACTTTGAGTTTGTACCCGCCGGCATTATCTAATCTGGCAAAAATGGAATTCACCGATCCCGTATTTACGGGGCCGGAGATGGTATTTCCGTTTACGTCATAGAGTTGCCAGATGTAATCGGCGCCATCGATATTGCTTTCGGTAAAGGTGACAGTATCCGGGACCATCCCGCCATTGCAGAAGGTGATCTCAATATTGGGCTTGTCTTTGCGACAGCATACAAAGAGAAGAAGGAGGCAAATGGGTGAAAGCTTGCCGGGAGTGTGAAATAGGAAGGCCATTGCGCACATGTTTTAGATTATCCAGAAAAACAAAAATCTCATGTTGCACAGCAGATTTCCCTATCCTTAGTGTCCAAGATAGGGAGAATGTAACCCATGGTGGGAAGAGTATTTGAGAGTGCATTGACCTCGAAGCGTCCGATGCAAGAGGACCTTTCCCAAAGGGATTCCTTTGGAGCGAGTGTCTGCGCGCGTGGAATCCTTTTGAAATCCTTCAATCTGTCATACACACATTTGAAACAGAATGAGTAGGAATTTCTTAGGCTCTCATAAATTTCTGATGAGTGTCGAT
>DATDQA010000020.1:0-17015 GCA_035292505.1 Saprospiraceae bacterium
CCTTAGGTTGCGGAATCCATAATCTCAAGCCTGAGCTTGGCAGTGATATCCGCACAACCATTGATCAAAGTCTTGTCAAGGGGACTGTATATCAGGGAAAAGAGATGCAGATGAATGATTCTCCTCCAATCTTGCTTAAACCGCAGGACTCCATTGGCGACGAAAAGATTCAGGTTGAGAACAATGGATTTGTCTATCTGATCATTCCAGAACAAACACCTGGCGAAGTGTGGATGCAACAGGAGAGACGTACTACGCGCTGGGATGCATTGAATATTCTCAATCGGGATGTAAAGGACAAGTCAACACATGCGGACATCTTTCAACTATGGATCAATCATGGCCCGGTGCCCACGCACGATCGCTATGGCTATATGGTATATCTCGGTAGCGGCGAAATGCCGGAGATTCCACGTGTATTGATGAATACAACCAGGATACAGGCGATGGCTTCAAAGGATACCAGTTTCATTCAGGCCATTTTTTATACCACAGATACCTTGTATTACGATGAAAGGTTGTTTCACGTCTCTGCTCCGTGTGCATTCAGTGCAATGGTGGGAGAGAGCCGGATAGAAATCACTGTAAGCGATGCGCAAATGAACTTTTCATTGGATAGCATTGTCGTTACCACCAATCTCCCTTTGAAGGATGCAAAAACTGTGGGAAAGTGCTACCAGGTTTCCATTGCATTACCGGCAGGTATTTATCGTGGAAAACAGGAGAGCCAAAGTTTTAAGATTGAGTGATATGTGATACTGAAATTTTATTGATGATATTACTTCAGAAGTTTGGGTTTTCCTCAGCCTTCGCCTTCGCCTCAGCCTTCTTTCCCAACATCCTGAACGGCACCAATATATCATCAAAGAATGACTTCTTGTGATAGGGATTGCCGGGAAACCCCATTTCTTTCGCAGCAATATCTCCTTTATAAAATGTGCCAAACATATGATCCCAGACTGGAAAGAGGATTGACAGATTTTTATTCTGATGCTCCTCCAGTACGGAATGATGGATACGATGGTACGCTGGCGACACAAGGAAGTATTTGCCTATCCATCCCCAGTCCCATGTTAATCTTGAATGATGCATAAATGTCACTGTATTCCGCACAATGCGATACAGAAGGAGTGAGACAAGAGGAAATCCTATAATTGTCAGTGGCACGATCGCAATGAGCACATTGGTGAATTCTGACTGTATCGGATGACCTCTCTGTGCCGTAAGGACATTCAATTCTGTCGCCGAGTGATGAAAACTGTGGAATGGCCACAAAAAGGAAAGCTTATGATGAGCCAGATGTTCTATGAATACGACGAAATCCGCGATGATGATATACAAGATGACCTGTAGCGCAGGTGTTCCAACCATAGCCAATACTCCATCCTCTAAGCCCAGACCAGTCGTCAGACCTAGTTTCAGCTTATGAAATACACCAAGAGTGAGAATGAACACCAGGACATAGTCAAGTTGTAAAGCGTTCACAAAAAAAATCACCAGGTCGACCACAGCGCTTTTATCAGGACGCAGGAATTGATAGAGTGAAGACTGTCTCCAGCCCACGACATATGCTTCCAAGATCAGGACACCAACTGCTAGGCCTACGTGAATAAAGAAAAACGGAACAATACGATGCACAATCCGGGAGAGCATAAGCAAATTATAATCTGTCCAACGGCTTGCCAGATCGGGGAAGAGTAGAATTCCTGCCACCATGACCAGGACTACAGGAATGAAAATCAAGTAAAGTGTACTGGCCTTCATGTCTTGTGTGTTCTCCAATAGATTCGTGACATCACATCTTTACACTTCTTCGATGCTAATCTGGCTTTTCGTCCCGCAAAGATAGTTCTGTCAGATGAGAATTGAACGGTGACTTTTGTTGTACGCACTTCAGAATTTCGACGACTATTTATAATAGGACATTATAGACTATAGATAAAAAAATGACCCTGGATGTCCTTAAATGAGAGAGAGATATGCCAGATACACTGAAGTGAGGATATTTACGCATTGAAAAAATACTAAAAGAATAAAAAATGCCGACTCTGGAACAGAACTATCAGTCGTGGAACAACTCATTCCCATGGACAAAACAAGGTGATGAATGGTCGGATGAATGGGGGTCGGCAACAAATCAATGGTACAATTTGGTCTTGCCCAGGATTTATCACTACTTGCCTGCAACGCATATCCTGGAGATTGCTCCCGGATACGGCCGGTGGACGCAATTTCTGCTTCAACATGCAAGCACCCTTTCCGTTGTTGATCTATCCGAAAAATGCATCGCCCATTGTCGTGAGCGATTTGCTGCGCATAGGCATCTCAGGTACTTTGTAAATAATGGTAGATCTCTTGAGACCATTGCAGACAAT
This sequence comes from Saprospiraceae bacterium, assembly GCA_035292505.1. Taxonomy (GTDB): domain Bacteria; phylum Bacteroidota; class Bacteroidia; order Chitinophagales; family Saprospiraceae; genus DATDQA01. Next base: position 2,376 of record DATDQA010000020.1, read on the forward strand.
ACTGTGGACTTTGTATTCTCCTTTGACTCCCTGGTACATGCCGAATATGATGTGATATGTGACTATCTCCGGGAGATTCAGCGCGTATTATGTCCTGGTGGGTTTGCGGTCATTCATCATTCAAACCTCGCCACCCAACATCGCCGGCTTGTCTCAAAATTGGAAAGACGGCTCCGAAAGTATCTGAGTTATTTCGGTATACGCTATAAAAAACCTCCAACACACTGGAGGGCGAATTCCGTGTCAGCAGATCTCGTTTTGGAAGCTACCGGCGGACTTGGACTCACATGTACCGCTCAGGAAGTGTTTAAGTGGATTGAGACTCCATATCAAACAGATTGTATTTCGGTCTTTTGGAAAGGAAAGAAACCCGGTCTGCAGACGATGCGATTTAATAACGACCTTTTTCAGGCAGACATTGAAAAATCTTTTCAGTTGCTGAAATGTTATCGCAGGCCTCAATAGATATGGACGAGGGGCTATTGATATTGCCAATTCAGTTTTACCTGCCCCTATACATTTACCAGATAAGCCCGCCAAGTCCAACGGCTACAAGGATTTCCAAGCCAGATTGCGTATGCAAAGAGGAAATTGAGGATTCATTCCCCGTGATGCGCCTATCTGAATTTGGTATCTTGGCGCGTACTATGGGAGGTAGGCAATGATCATCACAAGTATTCCTGACAACTTTGGGGATCTTGGCATTGTATTGAAAGATCCTTCTTTAGCCACAGGGCGTCATTTTCCTGATTATCTGATTATAGGTCCATGGCGCACCGGAACAACATGGCTTTCAGAAATGATGCGCCTGCATCCGGATACATTTATTACCGATCCGAAAGAAACCTATTATTTCTCACATCTGAAATCCCCCAGCAAATTTCACATCAACGATGAATTGATGTGGTATCTTGACCTCTTCGAGCCACAGATTTCACATTCTGGCACCCGGCAATTGTTAGGAGAGGGAAGCGCTACCTATGCCACAGGATTAAGCGTTGAGGTCATTCGGTTTATTTACGCCGTGAATCCTGCAATCAAAATCATTTTCGGAGTGCGGCATCCTGTCGATCGTGCCTGGTCACATATGAAAATGAATATGCGGAATGAACCTGAAAAATTTGCAGGTCTTTCAGAAGCACAAAAAATTAAAAAAGCATATTCCCGAAGGCACATTCTGGAAGCCGGTATGTATAGCCGGCATCTGGCTACCTGGCGGGCTGTGATTCCCGAAGAGCAGCTCTATATCTTCAATTTCGATAAACTTGAAAAGGATCCGGCTTCTCTGTTTTCAGAGGTGTGCCAGTTTCTTGGTGTATCTGTCAGCGCCGCATTACTACAGTCCGTTGAATCCTATGGCAGGATGAACACAACAAGTGATCAAAAGATACCGAGGCGGATAACTGCGCGGCTGACGAAGCAGTATCGGAATGAGATAAATACATTGGGGCAGCAATATCACATACACTTCAACGGAACAAACATCCGGACCAAACCGAGGCGTCCGATCGTGCTGAGAGGGAGCCGCAATCTGAGCTACTCCGAGACATTTATCGAATCTCACATAGAGTATCTGCATGCCTCTACATTACACCTTCAGGATTATCTGCCGCTTGCTGCTTCGGGTCATTCTTTTCCGATACTGACAGCGTTGAATAGACTTCGGGGATACATCAACATGCGGCGATTGCATCATGCGCTGAAGAAAACCGGGGGCAACATTCTGATAGAATATGGCACCACGGCGGCAAAAGCGCTCCCGGCATTACGAAGTTTGAAGCGAAAGATTGTGGTGCATTTTCATGGACATGATGCACACAGGGCGCCTGTTGTGAAGACGTATGAGAAAGCTTACCGCGAGCTTTTCGCAGAAGTAGATGCGCTTGTTGCCGTAAGCGCTACAATGAAGCAGGCACTTATTGACATGGGAGCCAATCCTGACCAGGTACATCACATCGTATGCGGTGTGAATACAGAAAATTTTCAGGCAACGAATGTGGCAGAGAATCCTCCGGTATTTTTTGCCTGCGGAAGATTTGTTGAAAAAAAAGCACCGCAACTCACCATCAGGGCATTTCACAAAGCGCACTTGCAAAACGATGCTATCCGGCTGCGCATGGCCGGAGATGGACCGTTGTGGGAACCGTGCCGGCAATTGATTTCCGAATTGAATCTACAGTCTTGTGTTGAGCTCCTTGGTGTGATACATCATCATGCTGTAGCACAGGAGTTATGCACATGTAGATCCTTTCTGCAGCATTCAGTCACGGCTTCTGATGGCGATGCTGAAGGCACTCCCGTGGGGGTTCTTGAGGCCGGGTGTTGTGGTGTTCCGGTGATTGCCACCCGGCATGCGGGTATTGCAGATGTTGTGGTGGATGGCGAAACCGGCATCCTGGTTGCGGAATTTGATGTGGATGCCATGTCAAAAGCAATTTTACACCTGGCAGAGCATCCTGAGGAAGCCCGTCGGATGGGCAGCAATGCCCGGTCACGGGTATGCGAACGATATTCTATCCAAAAATCCATCGCACAGCTCCAAAAACTTCTGGAATATTAACGGCGTGGAAGAGGCTTAAACAGGCAGGGCGAAAAGATGACATCATTGATCGCGAATCATCCCATAACACATGCGATAGGCATGCATACCGCAAATGAAATATATACTGCAAGTTTATCCCATTCTACATTGAATCTGGGAGATGAAATACAAACTCTTGCAGCCGATCGATTTGTCGATCATGTCGATGCACGCTTTGATCGTGACCATCTCCGTTACATTGTGAGCGATCAGAAATATATCTTGATTCTCAATGGATGGTTTTCGCATAGCGTCAAGACGTGTTTTCCTCCTGCCGGTTGTTTTGAACCGGTCATCATCAGTTTTCATATCGACAAAAGATCAAGGGATTATTTCCTCACTCCTGAGTGCATCACATATTTCAAGCGACATGAGCCGATCGGGTGCAGAGATGTGCAGACCATGCAGTGGCTGAAGAAAGAGGGAGTGAATGCATATTTCAGCAAATGCCTAACGCTGACCTTGCCGACCAGGAAGCATGACCCTGTCCATCCCGAGGTTATTATTGTAGACCTGCCATCTCGTATCATACGCATGATTCCCCGACGGTTGCGGCTCAACGCGGTCTTTCGTACGCATACGCCTTCACCTGATGATCAAGATAAAATGCAGTCGGCAAAAGATCTTCTTGAGTATTATCAGGAGCATGCCTGTCTCGTGATCACGGGAAGATTGCATTGTGCATTACCATGTCTTGCAATGGGTATTCCTGTCGTCTTATTTGGAGATCCTCATGATTACCGGTTGTCTGTTGCGCAAAGCTGTGGGATCAGGATTCATCGTATTTTTTTACTTGCCAGGAGTCTCAAGGTGACTGGCGGACCCATTCGCGGCAGAATAAGGAAGCTGGTATTCTTCATCGATACAATACTTTTGACCCTGTGGTATAAATGGATACACGCGTCGATATGGGCTCCCGGTATTGTAGATCTCAGGAAAGAAAAGGAAACGTTACTAAATACGTTGACCCGCGAGTACTCAAATGCCTTAAGAAGGTATATGGATGAAAAAAGAAACGCGTAATGATGCATCGTTCGGGAATCATACGGAATGAACACACGCTGGGTGAAATAAGAGTTTACCTGTATCTCATATGAAGATTAACAAAGTACCTTCATCCTATAAAAAGTTAGGGCTTGAGCTTGTCGATCCGAATCAAGCCGTTGGAAAAAACTTTCCGGATTTCATGATCATAGGTCCACAGCGTACCGGGACAACGTGGTTGTCCAGAGTATTGAACAAGCACCCCAACATTAATATTACAAGACCGAAAGAGCCACATTATTTCAACAATTTGATCCATAAAGTTCTTTATAAAGAAGTTTCAAAAGACTTCACGTGGTATCTCAGTCTCTTTGATGTTCCACACAAGAAGCGATACAGAGTTTTTAAGGAATTAATCAAAGGGAATACACGTTCCGTCAGAATTCTGAGAGGCGAGGCCACAGCAAGTACGGCTGTTCGGCTGACCCCGGAGTTTATCCGGTTTATCTATGAGATAAACCCGAAAATAAAAATCATTTTCGGTGTGAGAGACCCGGTAGAACGTGCCTGGTCAGCATTAAAATTATCCCTTGTAACTAATGACAAAAAGAAACTGGATGAGATCACTCTGAATGAGATGCTTGACTTTTGCAGCCAGGATTATGTCATAGAATGCGGGCTTTCATCCAAAACCACCGGGAAATGGTTATCTGTAATACCTGAGCATCAGTTTTTTATTTTCCGGTTTACGGAATTGGTTGAGAATCCTTTGGACGTATTCACTGCCGTTTGTCACTTCCTGAATATCCATGCACCTTCGAATACATTAAAGAAAGAGGTAGCTGAAACAGGTAAAGTAAATACTTCTGCAGACGTACGCATGCCGCCGGAGTTACGGGCACATCTGGAAAATATCTATCGCCATGAAATTGAAGAAGCTCAACAGAGTTGAAAACTGACTTATCAACAGAAAGATGGATTGTAAAAAGTTCGGAGATGGTAATACCTGAAAAATGACGCATCATGTATACATCAAACCATCCTGCTCGGAAAGTCTTATTGTTTGGTATTGGAGCTCAAAAAGCAGGAACTTCCTGGCTGACTTATAATTTGAGGCAGCACCCCCAGGTGTATTCTCTTCCTGTGAAGGAAGTACACTTTCTTGACAGGATAGGTCTGGAAAGACGAGTTGTGTGGCGATTAAGAGCATCTACTCCCCGGGAACAAAGACATCGTCGGGTGATGCAAAAATGCCTAAGGCGACTTTGCCGTTTTAAGAATGTATCTCTCAATCTGCGCCTGCTAAGGTTATTGCTCCTGCCATTTACGATTTCCCATATCCCAATCTATGTGAGGATCATGCGCGGATTTCCGAAATCCGTTTCATTTGATATGACGCCGGCATATGCAAAGCTGACCCGCGAAGTGATAAGTGCAGTGCATCGGGCAGCTCCGGACGCCAAGGTCGTATTTATCATGCGTGACCTGATAGACAGGCATTGGTCAGGTGCTCTTATGCTCAGATTCCATAATACAGGCATCGTGCCCAGACCATTGACATGGGATGAAACAATAGAGACTGTACAACTCAACAATAAACGCAATGACTATCTCTATACGATACGGAACTGGTCATCTGCCTATCCTCAGTCTCAGATACTTTATTGCTTTTTTGATGAACTCAGGGATGAGCCCTTGAAGTTTTATAATCGCATTCTGCATTTCCTGGGTATTGAAGAAGTATCCGTTGTGCCTATAGAGACAAAGGTGAATGAAGGGCCTAAAATTGGTATTCCGGAAGATGTCAAACTTCAACTTGCGAAATGCTATTATGAACAGACTAAGGAGCTTGCAACATTCTTTCAAACGTATGACAGTATCAATTACCCTGCCCAATGGTTGAAAAGGATCGAGAACATCCTTGCTACTGAGGCTCTGCAGACACCGTAAATCGACGTGGACGGGTACATCTACATCCAGCCATGCATTCCCACATAGACAAAAGTCCGATTCGTTTATTAGGAATATATTGAGCTACACATCATCAAAACTGGTTCAAGTCACGTGAAGACCGGATTGATCATACTCGGAGCACAGAAATGCGCGACTACAACAATGTATCATTTGCTGAGAGCACATCCGCAAATGTGTGCCAGCAAGCAGAAGGAGACAAATTTCTTTAGTGAAGTAGTTGACTGGCGAGCAGACATCCACATATACGAACAACAGTTTGAGCATTGCCGGGGTCAGATACGCTTTGAAGCATCTCCTTCGTACACATATTTTCCTCATAAAAACCTTAGAATATGGGAGGATATGTTTGCATATAATCCGGATTTGAAGTTTATCTATCTCGTGCGTAATCCTTTGGATCGGATTGTTTCTGCTTACATGCACTCCTTTCAGAGAGGATTTACGGATGCTCCCATTGATGACGCCGTATTTCGCAGGCCTGGATTGCTCGCGGTATCGAGGTACTATACTCAGATCATTCCATTTATCAGGACATTCGGTCGTGAACGTGTGTTAATCATCGACTTTGATGACTTTATGCTAAGTCAAAGAGCCACCATGGACAGCGTTGCAGATTTTATCGGTATTGATGCAAGCTTATTTAATGAACAGGAGGATGTCCATATGAATCCCTCTTTGAACGTCAGTAGAACTCATCACAAGTGGGATAACCAATTGCTCTTAAAACCTGTCAGGAAATACTTTCCTAAGCTCTGGAGAAGAGTGATTCCGAAAAACACAAGGACATTTGCCCAAAAACCTGTATTGAGTACAGACCGGAAAAAGGCGATCATTGATGTGCTCGATTATGAAATTGACCAATTGGAAAAGCTCATGGGGAAATCACTTCAACATTGGAAAACAGTAGAGCATGAAAAACATCCGGAGCTATGAGAAAAAAGAGTGTTCTCAAAGGTATGATGCCGGTGCACCTGCCATGCATCTTTCAACACGCTGATGCAAATCCAGGAGTTCTGCATCGTCAAAAATTCTTTCCAGGAGCTGTTTTTCCTGCGCGGATAATGCCGAGGTACGGTCAAGAACATTCATCTTTCCTGCCATCTGGTTAAATGTTATGCCATCAAAAGAGCTGCCTCCGCCAATGTCGGGGACGTCCTGATATCCTGCATCCGTGAAAGTAAGTCCAAGTCGTTTGGCAATCTCCATTCTGTAATCTCGTGAACTATGCCAGGCATTAAAGTAAATGCAGATCTTATTCTCAAGTATATGCGTATCACCTAAAAACTCAGCTGCATACCTTTTCCACAACCCGATAACGCGCTCCATCAATACATTGTATTGGTCTGGATACGCGGGGCTCTTCACCAGGGCAGACTTTCTGATCCGGCTCGCAAACATATTTACCGGATCCCGTAATATCAGGATGTGCGTCACCTTGATAAGTGGGTCAGTGAAAAGCAACGTGGAAAGCTCATGATCTTCAATCGATATAAGGAGAGAGTAAGGCTCCTGGAATATCCGTTTGACCAGACTGAATCTGCGCCTGGAAAAGCGATTCTTCAACCAGGTGTTATATGGTTTCGGAGCTTCCAGTATCTGCAGGCCCTGAAGAAAGGGCACGATCGGAATCGCATTATTGAGCACATGAAATTTTCCCTGCGCTGTGATCCAACGCATGATCGCATGATTCCCGCTCCGTTTCAGTCCATGAACGATATAGATCTCTTTAAATGGATAAGTGTTGAACAGACTAAACATGCCACATGTGTAACTCAGAGTTGCGAAAATAGCTGTTTGTGTTTGGAAAGCAATAGTTGCAAAGTTGGATATCTTGGAGCATTGAATGACGGAAAGAGCGGTCGTATAAGTTTACCCGGTGACATGGAGCGAATTATTTGGATGTTATGGTTTCAGGGATGGGACAAGGCACCTGTATTGGTCCAATTGTGCAGGGAGAGCTGGCAAAGACTCCATCCTGATTGGAAAATAGTTCTCCTGGATGAAAATAACCTGAAAGAGTATGTCGATATCGATCCCATCATCGCACGCAACGTGCGGCATATTACACCACAGGCAAGGGCCAATATCGTGCGCATTAATCTCTTGCGACAATACGGCGGAGTATGGGTGGATGCCACGTGTTTTTGCAGACGTTCATTGAATTCCTGGCTTCCGGAAGTCATGACATCCGGATTCTTCGCCTTTCGCGATCCCGGGCCGGACAGAATAATGTCCAATTGGTTTTTAGCATCAGAGAAAGATTGCTATCTCACTAATACGCTGTGTGAAGCAGTAAATGCGTACTGGCGCGAGAATACATTTTCCGGTAGGCTCGGTTTGAGAAAATTGTTTTTGGGGTATTACAGTAAGAACACAAAACGCACTGATCTTTGGTTTCATTGGATGATCACGAAGGGCTTAAAAATCTTTCCTTTTTTCTGGTTTCACTATCTGTTTGCCAGGACCGCCCGAAATGATCGTCAGTTTCGTCAGATATGGGAACGCACGCCCTATCGCCCCGCTGATCCTATTCATGCTGTGTATTTTTATAAGCAGTCGCGAATGATTGATGAGCAAATGAGAGGGCGACTCATGAATGGTGACGAGCCTCTTTATAAATTATCATGGAAGCGGATTCCCCGGGACGGAATTGTGGAAGGTTCCGTTTTAGATTTTTTGTTCACGCACATGATGCCTGAAAAGCGATAATCATGCAAGAACGAATTTGGAGTCCTACACGATGGCAGAAAGCAAAAATTATACTTACCGGCAGGGAGTGTGTCCATTTCATGCATATTTCAAAAGCAGGCGGAACAGCCGTTAAGTTCGCACTGAAGAACTGTCATTTCACTAAGAAATACGTGATTCTGGTGCATCCGCATGCATTTAATCTGGAAGATCTGGCCGCATCACATAAAGTAGTTTTTTTTGTCCGTGATCCGATCACACGTTTTGTCAGTGGGTTTAATTCCCGGTTTCGTGGTGGGCAACCGAGATATCAAGGCACATGGAGTCAGGAAGAGGCAACCGCATTTGAAATATTTCAGCGCCCTGGTCAACTTGCTGAAGCTCTTTCCACTGAAGATCCCGTTCTTCATATGAAGGCATTGCATGCCATGAACAACATTGGACACGTCAGGTCTTCACTGGCACGGTGGTTGATCAGTCCCGAATATCTGAGTTCAAAGGCGGATCAAATTCTCTTTATTGGCTTTCTGGAGAATCTGGAACTGGATTTTACCAAACTTAAGGCAATTCTGGGGTTGCCTCAAGAGCTGTCTCTTCCCCTGGATGAGATCATGGCACATCGAACGCCGGCATCTATGGATAGGCATCTTTCACCTCTTGCTCGCCAGAACCTCGAGCAATGGTATGTCAGGGATTATATTTTTTATCACGAATGCAAAAAATTATATGAGCAACGATTCGCGTAGGGATAGAATGCGAAGGTGAGTTCTGTACACGTTGATGTCTACAATGTCCGCACGAGAATTGAGTTCAGCGTTATTCCATATTCTGCAAAAAATGGATAAAGGCGTCGGAAGTGAGTTCGGTATAGATCCGTGAGCCATACAGGCTTAAATGTCCCGTGTCAAACCAGAATTTGACAGCTTTTAACTTTTCAATATCGGGATGCGCCGTCATATTTATCTTATGTTGGTCCGGAAGAGCCTGATATAGGCTGATCAGCGCGGGTTCCACTACACCGCGCATGGGGAGGATACAAATCACATGCACACCGCGTTGTTGCATTGCTGCAATAAAATCCTGGTAAGTAGCGAGGACAAGTGGATTGTACAGATCTGTAAGTACCGGATGCCGATATAGCGATGCGCGACGTTCAAATAACCTGTGTACTATTTGTGTATCTTTTTCCAGTTCTTGACGTCGTTCTTGCCAGTTTTTGGTGTGACGAAATTCATAGAATATCGTATCGATGGGTGTATATCCCATGCGAGCCGCCGGGCGTGGCATTGGAGGTCTGGGACGACTCAACAGATGCTTCAGCATCTCTCCGCCCAGACCAATGTGACAATCGTTTGCGATCATCCCGGCAAGATGGTAGTATATCTGCGCAATCTTTTCGTTCAACGGTATCGGAGAAAGGACGATCTGAGTGCTGATTTTCTCCAGATTGGATGCATTGACGTAATACGCCCCGCGTGTCGTACCGATGAATATATCCGCCATAATCACTAAGTCATCTAACTCCAGAAAAAGATATTCGAGGTCTTGGGTAGAAGATGAATCATGGAAGAAGTAATCAAATAAGTAGAATTGCTCGTTGAAAAAAACAGCACTGCTCGCCATGTTGTAGGAGTGGGTATATATCCCCCGGAGGGCATTCAGGCTGTCGAATACGACGGGATCGATATGCCGGAGTGTTCTGCTTGAGCCAAAGAAAAGGGTGTTCGTCCCAGCCTGATACGTCTTCCTGAAGTGCTCCATCTTTGCGAAATATTCGGTGTTTTCCCAACCGAAAGGCAGGATCCTCTTCGTCTGTACGTTCAACACGATGAGTAGTACAATAAAAAACAGCGTTTTGAAAATAAAGCGTCGCATTAGAATTGAAAATAAATAAATGTCTTTGGAGTTTCAAAAAAGCTGATCACGAGAAATCCAATGATGATATACAAGAGCCATCTGCACACCGTGGGGAGGGGGAGTCGTTCAAGGGCATGCGCTTTCTTTCGTTGTAACCACTCGAATGTCACAAGGATAAGGAGTCCTGCGCTACAAATCTCGAGTGTGAGCTTGTCGACCTTGATGATGGATTTAGTGCCATCATGGATTCCAGACATGTGTTGAAGATAGACTATTGCCGAGTGCATATCCCGTGCTCTGAAAAACACCCATGCCAGGCAAGTCAGGAGAAACGTGATCAGTATTTGACCCAGTTCTTTCGGTGAGGGTAAAAACGTGTTCCGCGCCACGATCTCGGTGTGTGCTTTGTGTTGATTTGCCAGCATCAACGGGATGTAATAAAGTCCATTCAGGAAACCCCAGAAGATGTATGTCCAGTTTGCGCCATGCCACAAACCACTCACCGTGAATGTGATGATGATATTCCTGATACGTTTCCACATACTTCCATGACTGCCGCCGAGGGAGATGTACACGTAATCACGAAACCAGGTCGAGAGAGAGATATGCCAACGTCGCCAGAATTCCGCCATATCCCGGGAAAAATAGGGATAGGCAAAGTTTCGCATGAGCTGAAACCCAAAGAGCCGGGCAAGACCGATTGCGATATCAGAATATCCTGAAAAATCGCCGTAAATCTGAAATGCAAAAAAGATAATCCCGACGAGATAAGACCACCAGGTGAGCGATTGAGACGGATCAAAACAGATGTCAGCAATGATCGCGCAGTTGTCGGCAATGACCACTTTTTTGAAGAAGCCCCAGAGCATTTGTCTCAATCCATCTGTCGCAAGTTGTTCTTCAAACCGCCTGGACTTCAGAAATTGCGGAAGCAGGTGTTGAGCACGTTCGATGGGACCGGCAACCAACTGAGGGAAAAAACTGACAAACGCGAAGAAGGCGATCATATCCCTCGTCGGTTCCAGTTTCCTGCGATAAATATCAATAGTATAGCTGAGTGACTGAAACGTATAAAAGCTGATGCCCACAGGCAATACGATGCGGAGTGTCGGAAGATGTGCCTGAAATCCCAGGGATTCAAGCAAAAGTGCAGCAGAATCAATGAAGAAATTAAAATACTTAAACGTGCCAAGCAAACCAAGATTGACGATCAAGCTGCACCAGAGCCAACGCTTACGTCGGTGTAGATCTTCGGCCTGCTGCAACCGAAGACCCAGAAGATAGTCCGCCAGAGAACTGAAGATGATCAGTGAAAGAAAACGCCAGTCCCACCATCCATAAAATACGTAGCTGGCGACAATGACGAAGAAATTCTGTACACGCAGGTTTCTGATGCGCCAGTAAATGAGAAATACGATTGGCAGGAAAACAAGAAATGCGAATGAATTGAAAAGCATAGATATGTCTTGCGCTACCGCTCTGGCTTTGTGCGCTAAGGTAGTGGTTACGTTGCGTTGGCCGCGGAGATATCTATGAGTTCAATCCATTTACCTTTACTTGCCTGTTGCTGATATTATGAATGTCTCTGTAATCATGCCCGTGTATAACGCGGAGAAATTTTTAGCGAAGGCAATCGAGTCTGTCCTCGTCCAGGAAGAGGTGAGAGAACTTATCCTCATCGAAGATAATTCTCCCGACCTAGCCCTCAGTATCTGTGAAGGATATGCATCCCGGGACACGCGGGTTGTCTTATTGCGACATCCAAACAACGAGAACCGTGGTGCAGGGGCTTCCCGAAATCTGGGAATACGATATGCGAAGGGAGAGTATATCGCATTTCTGGATGCCGACGATCAATATGTGCCGGACAGATTTAAGACCCCGAAGAGGATGTTTTCCACATATCCCGATGCTGATGGTGTGTATGGGCATCTTGGTACGACATATTACGATGAAGAATATCGAGAGCAGCATCTGAACCGTATCAGCGGTGAAATTACCGGAATGAAGGAGTATCTGCGACCAGAGCATTTATTGTGTCAACTGTTGAGAGGCAGGAATGGCCATATTAGTCTCGACACTCTTGTCGTCAAACGTGAATTACTGAATGAAGATTTTCTGTTTGACGAGACGCTTCTCCAGGGACAGGATACCGACTTCATGTATCGCCTGGCGAGTGCATTTCGTTTATATGGACCTCAGGAGATTGATATTGTTGCCCTGCGTGGCGTACATGCAAAAAACAGGGTCTTTCGGAATGAAGAAGCTTTTGCATATCGACAGAAGGTTTTGCTCAAATGCATTCAGAACAATTTTTATAGTTGTAATGACAGACAGATCGCGGTCAGCGTTGTCAGAAGATATCTTGAAGGGATAATACGCAGTCGACTGACGGCAGTGCCTGCGAAAGTCAGAAGAACGATTGCTTTCCTGGTATTCTTTATTGTGCATCCCCGTGTCGTAATAAACCTGCTGAAAAAGGGTCGGAGCATGTGTGCAGAAAAACAAATGAAGACAATCGTAAACTGAAGGATGAACCATGGAAGTGTCAGTGATCATACCTGTGTACAATGCAGAAAAATATCTATCACAGGCAATTGACTCCGCCCTTGCACAGGAAGAGACACTTGAAGTCATCCTGGTGGAAGACAACTCGCCGGATCAATCTTTGAAGATCTGCCAGGAATATGCCTCACGTGATCAGAGAATCCTGCTTCTCAGACATCCGGATGGAGAGAATCATGGCGCCGGTGCTTCTTTCAATTGGGGCATCAGACATGCGCATGCTGAATTCGTCGCATTCCTTGGTGCGGATGATCTGTACGTGAGTGGCGCATTTAAGACCGCAAGGCACATCTTTGAGATGCATCCTGATGCACACGGCACTTATGCGCATATTGGCGTAAAATATTATGACGCCGGGTATAAGGAACTTCATCTGCGGCGTGTACCAGGCGAAATCAGTGGAATGAAGGAATATATACCTCCTGCAGACTTGCTCAGTCATCTGCTTAAAGGGAAGGATGGACACATCAGCCTGGACAGTGTCGTACTGCGACGTGAAATACTCACTAAACAGTATCTGTTTGATGAGTCATTACGGTTGGCACAGGATACTGACTTTATGTATCGTCTTGCAAGTGCATATCGTTTGTATGGCCCCAAAGAGAGAGCCATCGTGGCTTTACGTGGCGTGCATGCAGGAAACAGAGTATTTCAGTTTGACGAAGCTGCAAAATACCGGCAACGGGTACTGCGAAAATGCATCAGGAACAATTTTTATGGCTGTCGGGACCGTTCGGCCGTCAAGCGTATCATATACAGATACCTGAAACCGTCAGGATTAAGTCAACTTCCATTCCTGCCGGCAGGAATCAAAAGAAGAATGGCATTCCTGTTGTTCATGTCCACACATCCATCAGTAGTCTGGTATGTTTTAACATTACCATCAGGCGAAGAATTGACACATGCCGATCGGCAGTTAAAAATTGAGAATTGAGAATTCTTACAATCTTTCCCACACTCCGGCAATCCCTTGTCCTCCTCCGACACAAGCAGTCACAATACCATAACGCGCTTCGCGTCTTTTCATCTCATTCAGGAGTTGTGTGGTCAGCTTCGCACCAGTACATCCAAGCGGATGGCCTAATGCGATCGCACCACCATTGACGTTGACGATATCAGGATTGAGACCCGCCTGACGGATCACTGCGAGCGACTGTGCAGCAAACGCTTCATTGAGCTCAATTAAGGCGATGTCTTCCAATTTCGTCCCCGCTTGTTTGAGTGCTTTGGGAATAGCTGCACAGGGACCGATACCCATGTACAAAGGTTCTACACCTGCCACTGCACAAGATGCAAGGCGAGCGGTAGGTGAGAGGCCGAGCTCTTTCATCATGCGTTCGCTCATAATGAGTGCGAATGAAGCGCCATCCGAAGTCTGAGATGAATTACCTGCTGTGACCACGCCGTCACGTGCAAAGGCAGGTTTGAGTTTTGCCAGACCATCGATGCTTGTATCGCGTCGAACCCCTTCGTCAGTATCGATGGTGAATTTGCTCTCTTTCTTTTTCCCCTCTTCGAAGTAGACATGCTCTATCGTGATAGGTACGATTTCTTCTTTGAAGAGACCCGTATCGATGGCGTGTGCTGCATTCCGATGGCTACGCAGGGAAAAGGCATCCGCATCCTCGCGACTGATCTCATATTTTTTTGCTACCGCTTCTGCAGTCAGGCCCATGCTGATCACATAATCCGGTGTGTCTTTGGCCACATTGTAGTTCGGTGCAAGTTTATACCCTGTCATCGGAACGAGGCTCATAGACTCTGTGCCTCCTGCGATGATACATTCAGCCATCCCGGCACGGATTTTTGCTGTTGCAACCGCGATCGCTTCAAGTCCACTCGCGCAATAGCGATTTACTGTCATACCGGGGACATCTTTCCCCAAGGCACGTAGACTGATCTGTCTTCCGATTTGCAGACCCTGTTCTCCTTCTGGATTTGCACAGCCCACGATCACGTCATCGACCCGTGAGGGTTCCAATTGTGGCACT
>DATDQA010000021.1:0-4737 GCA_035292505.1 Saprospiraceae bacterium
CGAGGAATCCGAACAGCACATAGAATATTTGCAAGACACCATCGGCATAAAGCTGAAATACGGCAAAATCATCTGCGGCGATCACGGAGCAACTTATGATCCCAAACGGCCAACAAAGCGGCTTTTCATACGCCGCCAGAACCACATAGATAAGGCCGGTGATGAGGGCAATCCATTGAGTGGTGGATTGATGGAGGAGGGAGGTAAGGATGTCCTGCATGACTGCGCAAATATCTTCATTGATAAATACTTCGCAGTGTCTTTGATAAGGCAACAAAGATGTGTATCGATGTGGTGAGAAATTCAAAAGTTCGGTATGTATCTTTGCGATGGACATTCACAGGAATAGCAGAAGAGAATAAAGTGTAAAGAAGGGATGTCTTGATTCCGAAATCTCTGCCTGACCGGCCATGCTCTGCCGAAGCGGCTACGCGAAGGCGATGTAGGTAGGCGACATCTGAAATCCGAAATCAACAATGTTTCGCTTCGAACATCCTCTCTTCCTCTGGTCATTTGCAATCCTGCCTTTATTGATAGGTCTGTTTCTGTTTTCGCGCTGGATGTCTGCCCGTGCACAGGGAAAGTTCTCAACCGACAATGCCATGAAAAGATTACTGGGTCAGTGGTCTCGGGGTAAAGAACTAGTGAGAACGATACTCCTCTTTTTAGGTATCGCCTTACTTTGCATGGCGCTCGCTAATCCGCAATGGGGTGTAAGACGTGAAAAGGTGCAGGCGAAAGCCGCGGATATTTTCATTGCACTCGATATTTCCAATAGCATGTATGCGCAAGACATCGCGCCGAGCCGATTGGAGCGTGCAAAAAAATTTGCGGCAGACCTGGTCCATGCGCTGCGCGGTGAACGTATCGGACTCATCCTTTTCGCGGGCAATGCCTATCTGCAGATGCCTCTCACGACAGACTATGCTGCAGCAGCAATTTTTATCAAAAGCGCACATCCTGGTCTCGCGACTACTCAAGGTACCGCTATCGGTGAAGCAATTAATCTTGCAATGCGGGCATTTCCGGAAGAGGACGGACATAATAAAGCGATGATTTTATTGACCGACGGAGAGAATCACGAGGAAGGTGCGATAGAGTCCATGGAGCGCGCACGAGATGCCGGATTGATTCCATTCCTTATTTCGGTGGGTATGACAGAAGGTGCATTCATCCCAGTTGTGGTGCAAGGCCGGGAAGACTATAAGCGTGATGAGCAGGGTAACCCTATTCGTACAAGTGTCAATGAAGCATTTCTGAAAGAACTGGCACAGGCAGGTGATGGGATGTTGTATAATATTTTCAATCCGGAATTTGTGATCCGTGATATCCAGGAAAAAATCGATGCCTTCGATAAACGTGAAATGGAACAGCAGGCGTTTAAGGATTTTGAAAGCTATTATCAGTATTTTTTATTCGGAGGGATATTGATGCTGTTAGTTTCGTGGGTGGTAGGGGAGAAGAAGAGAAATGTGAACACAAATTCAAATGCAATTGTTAGAAGTAAGTAAGTGCCAAATTTCATCCTCGATGACAGTCAAACAAAGCAGTGAGTTAAATGTCGGTGGAAGCGAACAGCGAACAGCGAACAGCCACCAGCGTTGCACACGCCAAATATTCACATTCATCCTTCTCGCATTTACATACGTTCTTTCATTTTCTCAATCTTCTCATAAACAGCTTCGTGAAGGTGACCTCTTCTATGATCAAGGCGAATTCCTTGAAGCTGAGGAAGCCTATCGTAAAGCGAATGCGAAGACGCTCAATCCACAAGCGCAATACAATCTCGGTAATGCGATCTATCAACAGGAACGCTATGATGAAGCCATACAATATTATGAATCTGCCGCACAGCAAGCATCTGATCCTTTGCTGAAAGCACAGGCTTATCACAATCTCGGCAATACTCATTTCCGTGCGCAAGTCCTCGATAAAAGCGTGGAAGCCTATAAGAATGCGCTCAAGCTGAATCCCAATGATATCGATACCAAGAAGAATCTGACAATGGCTCTTCAGAAGCTGCGCGAGCAACAACAACAGCAACAACGGCAACAGCAACAACAGGGTGGACAGGAGAAAGAAGAAGAACAACAACAACAGGAACAGGAACAACAGCAGCAGCAGCAGCAACAGGAACAACAGCAACCACAAGAACAACCCCAACCACAGGAATCAAGCGAAGATCTGACGAAAGAAGAAGCAAAAGAACTCCTGCGCATCATTGACGAAGAAGACAGCAAAGTGCAGGAGAAACTCCGTAAGACAACGGCGAATCCGAAAAAGCCGAAGAAGGATTGGTGATGAAGAAGGCGAAGGCGAAGGAGAAGGCGAAGGAGGAGGCGAAGGAGGAGGCGGAGGAAGAAAATTCTCGATTCTGTATTCTCAATTCCTGGATGGGTTAATGACCAAACTTTATCTCAATCAGCCTGAAGGGTCACAAGAGGTTTGCATTGGCATCGTCCAAATGCAATTGGGCGAGTAACAATTGAGCTCTGAAGCTTGCCTGCTGGCAGGCAGAGAGCGATAAAGAAGTTCAACTCTTGCAACCCTCTCGGGTCAAGTTAAGAGTTTGAAAGTTATCTACATCACCACGATCTTTTTCATGACCGGCGGCTCAGACCGCACATGGATCAGAAGAAAATAAACACTGGGCTGTATGCCGTCCAGGCTGATCTGGGTTACCAGTTGACCAAAATGTTTATGCCATACTTCCTGACCACTACTATTGATCAAGGCAATTTCTCCATTTGACCAATCAAAGTCGCGCAGATACTCAATATATAGAACATCGGATGCGGGGTTCGGATAAATCAGAACCTCGGCATCTTGCAAGATATCTTCGACAGCGGAGATCACATCGACGGTGACACAATAGGGATCGTTTTCATAATGTAGATCAGGTTC
This sequence comes from Saprospiraceae bacterium, assembly GCA_035292505.1. Classification (GTDB taxonomy): domain Bacteria; phylum Bacteroidota; class Bacteroidia; order Chitinophagales; family Saprospiraceae; genus DATDQA01. Next base: position 2,905 of record DATDQA010000021.1, read on the forward strand.
TCTGTTTGGATTGAATGTATAAAGACAAAGATGTTCTATAGGATATGCTGTACAATTGAAAAAAAGATTGTCCAGGAAAACTTCCCGTGACTCTCCGGGTGATAGGTATAGACCGGTGAGATTCCATTCGTATTGCAGGACTCCTTCACAGAAGCTCGGACAGGCATATTCCTGAAAACGCACAAACGTTTCATAGATTGGGGTCGGGCCATAGTTGTGTAGGGTAACATAGACAGGTCCATAGTACACATTTCTCACAGGATACCCTCCCCAGCCCCAATCTACATTCGTCGAGGTCGCCTGCTCAGTCAATCTGATATGCGTAATGCCGATATCAGTATATAAGTTCAGTGAGAACTTCTCTGGTGTGTTACGAAATAATACCATTGATCGATCGCGTCCGGTGAAGTTTCCTGAAACAAAAATGGTATCGGCGATATGCAGGATATTGGACAGTTCGATGCGAGGCTCAAGTGGGTACATTGCGATGACCTCCATCAATGAATCGAGTCGGTAAAATTGATTGGTATAGCGTTCAACTACCCAGAAATCGGAGGAAGTCGCGAAAACACGTTCAACCTCACTTACAGGAAGAGGCTTTGAGTTTAAAATTTGTAACGAAGAATTCAGCACAAACAACGAATCACTGGTCGTACAGAAATACCCTGCTGCTGTAATGGTATCGAATGCCAGGATCTCTGATGAAAGCACAATTTGTGTAAAGGGTATGAACGTAGTATCGCAAATGGTGAAGACGGAGTCTCTCGACATGGCATAGCCATTTTTTGTAAGGAGTATTTCATCATAAAGAATGTATTCATCAGGTGCCATCACCCGAAGACCGTTGAAAGAATAATACTCATCGTGCTGTGAATTCCATACCCGGAAAATGGTATCTGTCACCTGGCGCAATTGAAATGAAGGACCGGACACTTCTATTTCAAAATCAAAAGGTGAGCGATGCCATACGATCTCATCTGTTTCAGAAATACAACCCAACGTAACAGGTACTCCAAAATCACATCCGGTGAGATCTGCGACCACAATAGTATGCCCCTCCCTTGTCGGGAATGATTGCAGATCCCCGGCTTCTTCCAAACCAATTTCGGGAAACATTTTCACAGAAAGCATCTGACCTGCTGTATTGAAATGCACCGTACTCACAAATGACATTCCATACCACCAATCATCAGATGCAATACCTATCACGCGCACTGATTGATCAGGCATCAATTGCATTTTACCGCCGAAACTATTGAAGCCTGGTTGTACAGCAATCCTCACCTGGCCAAAGAGTTCCACATACCAGCAGGTAGCCAGAATGCATATCAGCAACTTCCCTTTTATATAGAAATTCATGGCAACACATTTTCTCAACATCAAGACACTAGTTTCGCTCGTCCGACATGTTTCCTCCATGACTCTATCAAATGTAACCAGAATGTTCTATTCATGCCGAGATAGATTTGCATTTGTCGCATCAGAGTCATTTCAATACATCATTCCTTTCACCCCCTCACGCGTCAACGCTCATAGGTACTGCGGATGTTACGAGGTTAGTTAACCTTCATGGCGTACCCCGCAACACGTAACCTGCAACTCGCAACGCGTACCTTAGTCCTTATGCAGAAATACATCCTCTCCCTCGACCAGGGTACCACCAGCTCGCGTTCGATACTCTTTGATGCGCACGGCCAAATCGTCGCGGTGGCACAGCAGGAGTTTAAGCAACTGTTCCCACAACCGGGATGGGTCGAACATGATCCCATGGAAATCTGGGAATCACAATTGAATACACTGAAGGAAGTTTTAGATAAAGCAACGATAAAGCCA
>DATDQA010000022.1:0-138823 GCA_035292505.1 Saprospiraceae bacterium
CCTCCGATAAATATATCTGTCAGATAATCTCCATCCACATCAGCCTGTGCAATGAAAGGTCCATTCTGCGAGAGTTTGTAAGGAAGGAGTACCTGATCTTTATAATCATCGAATGGAGTCTCATGATGGATATGCGGCAAGGCAACACCTTTTGTCAGCAACACATTATACGATTGTCTTGTAGTTCTCTCAATCTTATGCGCCACTGTATAGCGTACAGATAATTTCTGATTTGCCTTGAGTCCGGTGATTACTGTCATCTCCTGCGCATTCCAATACACGATCAAAGAATCGATGGCATATGCTGTGCCGAGCCCAAAATGCAACTCCGGTACACTTGAAGAATAATAGCCTCGGGTTGTTTGCATTGTACGTGCGGTGCATCTCCCATCGGCACAAAGCATAACAGGTATCCCGAGTCCGTTTTTATTCTTACCCTGCCCTTCAAGCGTAAGGATGAAATAGTTACCTCGTTGATCTGAACTATTTCTGAAAATACCCGCGGGCGCATTTATGTTATTCACGACAAGATCGAGCCCACCGTCTCCATCAAAGTCCGCATAAGCTAATCCTTGTGAAAATCCCGGATCACCAAAATCTACCTCCTGAGTCACATCATGATAGCGCATACCGTCGACATTCCGATATATTTTATTTGACACGGGAGTGGATGGAAGATGGGTGAGCACCTCCCGATAATTTGTTGGCCCTACCCTACCCTGATATGTCAGTTTCATCCATAGTGAGAAGTCATTGTCCTTCATATCCCGCAGGATTCCATTCGTGATGAGGATATCCTGCATTCCATCCTGGTCAAGGTCAGCAAATAAGACCGACCAACTCCAATCTGACTTTGACAAACCGCCGATCTGCGCAACTTCTGTGAAGTAACCATCTCCGCGATTGAGTTGTAAGGTATTTTGTGCATAGGGAAAATGATGTCCCTTTGCAACGATATCCCAAAATAGTTCCGGCTGCATCGCTTCCATATTCGTCTTAGCACGGTAATGATCTTCAAATGCCATATCACTGACGAAAATGTCTTCCCAACCATCATTGTTGACATCGCCTGCGTCTGATCCCATGGACGATAATGAAGTATGCCCTGTACGCTGACGAAGCTCATCCCTGAAGGCACCACGATAGTTCATATAAAGCACATCACCCTGTGCGTAGTCATTGCAGAGATAGATGTCCGTCCATCCATTACCGTCGTAATCGCCGAGAGAGATGCCGAGGCCGTATCGATCGTCCAGCATCTGCATCTCCATGGTGCGATCAACAAAGTGACTATTTACATTTTCATAGAAGCGATCGGTGATGGGATAGGCTTGAACGACTTCCGGGGGATGGATATAGCGCGCTAACTGATCAAAAGGTTGATTGATCAGAAACACATCAAGATCACCATCCTGATCGGGATCGAAGAAGGTGGCTTGGATGGAAAGGCCTTCGTCCGCAAGACCATATTGAGCTGCCTGATCCGAAAATCTGTTGTTACCGAGATTGATAAGGAGCTTATTGCGGTTCGCATTGCGGTTCGGAGTCGGTGAGTTTTTGCAGACATAGATATCAAGGAGGCCGTCTGCGTTTACATCTGCCATTGTCACTCCGGTAGTCCATTTCTTATCATCCGGAATACCGGCACTCACGGTAATGTCTTCGAATTTGAAATCTCCTTTGTTCAGATAAAGTCTGTCCCGTACCTGGTTTCCGGCAAAATAGATATCCGGTAGCCCGTCATTGTTGATATCACCGGTTACAACTCCTGCACCTGTATAGAGGAAGTTCCAGACAAAGACATTGAGATTGCCTGTATCGCTTAGGGTATTATTGAAGTCTACTCCTGTTTGTTCATCAGAAAGCTGCTGAAGAGCAATAGAAAAACCGGACGGATGGGACTGCGCATTATTTGGCACATCTGCATCCCTCTTGCAGGAGAGGAACATAATAAAGGCAAGAAGATATGTTGCTTGCTTCATTTACCAATATTTGACTCATGTATGTAGATTCGCTTGAGATGTTCAGCAACGGTGTAACCGATTTTCCCGGCTTCCTCCATCCCGGGCCCCTGAGCTTGTCGAAGGGTCCTCTATTTCTTCTATTTCCTCATTCCGTCATTTACTCATTTTATCCCTTTCTCATTTTGTCCTTTACAACGCCACACGTGGCTAGCAACATGTGACTCCTCCGGAGTCAATACGATCTTTCAATGCATAAACACAGTATAAACATATAAACCTATCAACCCACAAACCTATCAACCTCTTTTACAACTGCACCCTGATCCCAATCCTGTAGTCCCATGGGATGCGAATACTAAAGGCATCGTTGAGTATATTGTAGTGAATAGAAACACCATACCGGACATTGCTGCCCGCAGAATAACCTGCTCCGATGTAGACGTAGTTCTGGGGAACCGTTTCTTTCAGGACTTTATTATCAGGACCGATGAGCGGATTACCCGCAGCATCTGTAATCGGTCTTTGCAGAAATGCCCGCTCATATTCGATCTGCGCGAAATACTGACGCAGGATATCCACCCGGGCAAACACTCCTGGTCCGACATCAAGAGATTCGAATTTGATATGCGGGGGGGATACGGTCAATCTCTGGTAGTAATAGTCCAGTCTCACGAAAGGCCCGATAGAAAAATTTGGCACCATTTCATATCCAACAATCGGTGTAAGTCCAAAGGCAAAAGTCCTGTTGCCAAATTGCAGACCAGAGTTGATCGAACCGCCGACCCAGAGTTTGTCGGTGAATTCGATGTTTTCTTTTTTCTTTTTAGATTGGGCTATTGCCGGAATAGACAGAGGGATTAACATCCCAAACAACATAAGCCATTTCAATACATTCGATTTCATGCGGCGAAATTAACGATTGCATTTCTCTGGGTGCTTAGAAAAGATTTGAGTGACCAAGTGCTGAATTTCAACGCTGAATTTCCACGCGCCTTCAGCGCGTGAAACATGGGAAATAAGGATTGACAAGCCATTTGGGCTTCTGCCCAAGCGATAAGTCTAAAAATGCATCGTCACCCCCGCCAGCACATTCCTCCCCGCCTGCGGAAAAAAACCTTTCAAAGAATATGTATCTCCCTGTTCCAAATCCGCATAAGGATCATCAGGACGCGGGTCATAGTCCGGTGAGCGGAAACGGTAAATCCATGCGTTGGTACTATACGTTTCATCTGAAACATTTCGCAGCATGAGATTGACGGCGAAATGACCTCCTTTGAAATCACGACCATAAGAAAGCTGGAAATCAACAAATACATACTCGGCGAACTTCGAATGAGGGCTCCCGGTATTGTCCAGGTATTGCTCACCGACAAACTTTTGAGACATACTAAATCGCAATGTTTGCGTCTCACTTTTCAGAATGTGATACCCGGCTTCTGCATATCCCACAAAAGATGGCGAAAAAGACAAAGGAGTATCATGATGTGAGATCACGTGCTGCATTCCCGTCTGCCAGTCATCGATGTATTCATCAAACGCTTTCACGCGATTACGGCTCAGAGTGACATTAGCACGCGCATCCATACGCCCCTGCGTCGCAGCAATGGTAGCTTCTATCCCAAGCCGGGAACTCCTGTCGATATTCTGTCTTGCATACTCTCCCACATCGTTGATCCGTCCTGTGAGCACCAACTGATCCACATAATACATATGGTATCCATTGATCCCAAAATCAAGGACTTCTCCATCATATTCCCAGCCGAGCTCTGAATTGAAGAGCTTCTCAGGACTTGGCCTGCTCTGCTCTGTGGAGGTGACGTAATCGTCCCGGTTCGGTTCGCGCTGCGCCACACCGAAGAAGTAATATCCACGACTCTTCTCCCCTGTTTTCAAGGACAAACCAAGTTTCGGATTGAGGAATGTATGTTTCACTTCCTGCTGCAAGGGTGCACCATCAGAGTCAAGACCCTCATACCGATAGCGTACACCCCTGACTTGTACATCAGCAATCATCGAAAACGCATCATTGAAGCGGTAGTTGAGTTTGATAAATCCATTTTTATCCGCTTTCTCCGCATCATTGCGATAGTAATCCGGAAGTCCGTCTGTCGAACCCACTGCAGACCAGATCAGTTCTCCAAAATGATCGCCCAGATAGCGATGCCATGCTCCGCCGATCTGCAACGCGTACTTATCCGTAGGATCGAAATAATGCACGCCTCCGATGATCCCATAGAAATCATTGTCGAGCCAACGTCTGCGTACTGCGTCACCACTTTCAAGTCCGTATTGAATCAAAAAATCCTCAAATGGACCGCTGAATCCCGTAGCAGCCTTATACTGTTCATAGTAGCCTTTACCTCGTGTATAATGAAGTGTTGCATAGGTCTGTATTTGTGTCAACACTGACGCATTCCACAAGAGTTGATAATGTGTTTGTATATAGTCGTCGACTTCATTTTCATAAGGTTCTCCGGGTTTCTCTGTACCTGCTGTGTTGAACGTGCGCAACTCAGGATCATGAATGAATTGCACAGGCACACCATTCCAGGCCTGGTAGGTCCGTTCATCGCCATGGATCACGTTTAAACGCAGGGAATGATTTGACCCGATGTAGGCTGCAGTGAGGAAACCTGATTTCAGATCCGCAGAAGCACGATCAATATATCCGTCCGATCGGATGATACTACCTCTGCCATCGAGGGTGAAATGATTGTTGAGAAGTCCGGTACCAAGAATCATATTTGCGCGGTATGTTCCGAAGGAGCCTCCGGAGAGTGATAGCACCGCATGCGGATCTGTTTGAGTACTGACGGTATTGAGATTGATCGATGCACCAAATGCTCCAGAACCAAACGTCGAAGAACCGACGCCACGTTGGATCTGAATGCTTTGCGTCGAGCTCAACAAATCAGGAAGATCAACCCAATAGACGGATTGTGACTCTGCATCATTCAGCGGGATACCATTGACAGTGACATTGATTCGAGTAGGATCAGTACCCCGGATGCGCAAACCCGTATATCCGAATCCGGTTCCTGCATCTGATGTTTCCACCACAGAAGGTGTATGACTCAGGATATACGGCACATCCTCACCAAGGTTGTGCTTTTCAATTTCATCCTTTGTCACATTTGTAAACGTGAGGGGGGCATCTTCAGGTGCACGGACAGCACTGACGACGACCTCATCCACGAGGATATTCCGAGGACGCTGGAGATGCATTTCGATGCTCGTGCGCAGATTGATCTCTCTTTCTATCAAACCATATCCGGTGATCACCACGACTTTGTAGATCCCGCGAGGAACATCAATGAATTCAAAGCGACCTGTTTCATCTGTGAAAGTGTCCCGTTTCACACCATCACCACGCACGCGTACTTCTATGCCGCCATAGGGTTCCTCTTCGGCATCGTAGACAAACCCAAGGATGCGATACTGTGCCAGAGTAATATGTGACACGAATAGAATTATAATAAACGCAAAAAGATATTTCATGATGATTAGAACAGTTGACCGGTAGTGCTGTTTCCCTTCCCGGTATTACCCGGGCAGGTTCGAAGGGTTTGATCTCAGCCCGCTATTTTAGGGCACCCCCGTTGTTTGTGACAAAAGTAGACATTTTCGATTTCGGATCTCGGAGTTCGGAGTTTTTCATTTTTATTTTCATTTTTATTTTCAGTTTGAAACGCATAATCATCACCGGCCCCGAATCCAGCGGCAAAACAACGCTGGCGCAAAAACTTGCGCTGGAATTCGACACGCTCTTTGTTCCGGAGTATGCACGCATCTATCTCGCATCGAAAGGCACAGAATACGAACTCACAGATATTGTGAATATCGGCATAGGTCAACTTGCTCTTGCCGAGTCTCTCGCATCGACAATGACAGAAAAGCCTTTCGTCTTCATCGATACCTGGATACTCGAACTACGTATCTGGGCTAAATACCGGTTCGGTGTAGTACCTGATGTACTTGAAGAAATGTATCATGAACATCCGCCCGATTTCTACGTTCTATGCTCACCCGACTTAGCCTGGCAACCGGATCCATTGAGAGAGAATCCACAAGATCGGGACGTGTTGTTTGAGATTTATCAGAATACCATCATTGAGAGCAATGTCCCTCATTTTGTCATCAGTGGAACTGGTGAAAGGAGAGATCGAAGAGCCTTTACATTGTTTAGGGATTGGATTGCCCGATGAATTTTACGTGTTACGTGTTGCGTGTTGCGAGGTGTGAGAATGTATTCACGCCGCAACTCGTACCATGAAGTACGCGAGATGGCTCGACCTCATGGTAAACTCTCAACCCGCAACAGCTTTTTGAGAACACATACTTTAGTGACAAAGGGAGCCTTATAAGAAAAAACTAGCAAAAACACAAGATTGACATTTCACTCTCTTGTCTGCATATTGTGGCCTGAACTTTGTACGTTTTTTGTTGTCCACGAAGTTTGCCTGACGGTGCCAAAGGCACCCTTTGGGGCGGGCAAGGGAGGCGAGAGCGCACCAGGGACAAAACATGAACGATGAGATTTCGTGTCATTGTCTTTTTCGTGTTCTTTTCGTGTGGTTCGTGGACAAATGTTTTCTCTTATGCACGACATCGAACCATATTATCATTGGCGCGACAGATACATTGCCGCGGAAGATGAAAGGTCGCCGTTCTATGGACGCCAGTATAGTGAGTTTACATACACCCATCGCATCTACAATTACCTGATCCATCCGCAGTGGGACGAATTCGGCAGCCCAACTTTATATATGAAAGTCATTTACGCAGACTATGATGATGGCTATGCTATGATTGAGCTCATCGGCGAATGGAATGACTGCATTCAGAACGACATCGAAAGTCTCAAACGTAATGTGGCCGACCTGATGATGGAGGAAGGCATCTTTCGATTTGTCCTGATCTGTGAAAACGTGCTGAACTTCCATGGCTCAGACGACTGCTATTATGAAGAATGGTATGAAGAAGTCTCCGAGAATCACGGTTGGATCGCACTCGTGAATACACTCAGACACGTAGAAAGCGAGATCAGGGATACTGGCTTAGAGCATTTCATCGATCTGGGAGGCCCGTTCAATATCATCAACTGGCGCAACACGAAACCAAAGGCTGTAGTGAAAATGATTGATCATTTGCATAGCAGGCCAGTGCGGGTATTGCCATAATTTGATTCTCGATTTAATAATTCCTGATTCCTCATTGCGAATTGTCATCGCGCCAAAGCCGGCAACCACGTGACTTCCAACACCTAGAATATGCTGACCTTTTTAAAACTCATTAGACACCCGTAGCTTTCTTCGGGCGACGAAGTGAGGCGAGATCGCTAGCGCAAGGAGGTTGATCCGTCTTTGACCACCGAAGCAAGCGAAGGTGGTTCACCCATTCATGCCTATATTTGCGTTCCCATGCACAAATCCGGCTTTGTAAATATCCTGGGCAAACCCAATGCCGGCAAGTCTACATTGATGAATGCCTTGCTGGGTGAGAAGATGGTGATCGTGTCACCTAAGCCACAAACGACGCGCCATCGCATCCTCGGCATCCTCAATTCTGACGAATATCAAATCGTCTTCTCGGATACTCCTGGCGTGATCGACAAACCGTCATATAAGATGCACGAAGCGATGTCGAGTTTTATCCATCAGACATTCGAAGATGCAGATGTGTTCATCTATCTGGTAACGCCGGAGGAAAAACCAGACGATCATAAAGAGACACTGGCCAAAATCGCTGATGTACATGCACCAAAGTTTCTTGTACTGAATAAATCTGATCTCATAGATCAGGCGGCAATTACACTACGGCTCGACGCATATCGCCAGACGAATATTTTTCAAAAGTATCTCGCGATCTCAGCTAAAGAACAAACAGGTATTGACGAATTGATGACCGCAATCAAAGAGGCACTCCCGGAAGGTCCTGAATATTTTCCGAAAGATCAAATGACAGACAGACCAGAGCGTTTCTTTGTCACGGAGATCATTCGCGAAAAAATTCTGGAGCAATATCACCAGGAGGTCCCCTACTCCTGTGAAGTGGGCATCGATGAATACAAAGAAGGAGAAGGCCGTGATCGTGATGTGACGACGATCCGTGCCACGATCTATGTAAACAGGAAGACACAAAAACCCATCCTGATCGGCAGGCAGGGAGTATCGATCAAACAACTGGGGATCGCAGCGCGTCAATCTATCGAAAAATTCATCGGCACACGTGTACACCTCGAACTCTTTGTGAAGATCCGCGAGAATTGGCGCGATGATGAGCGTGCACTGAAAGAATTTGGATACAGGAATTATTAATCGACAATCTTAATTGAAAGAATCAATCCAAAAGATCAATGATAGGCAAAAGTTTCAGAGAGCTATTTAATAGTGAGCGGCAAGTTGAGCTTATGAATAACGGCCTTGAAGGGTTGACTTATCCCAAAGGGATGCCTTTGGCACTGCGCGTTGCGTGGGTGGGCAAAAGGCGATCAGCGAAGTGAGGCCCGGGAATACGAACGAAAAGCAAGGAATGCTGCATGCCGAACGGTTCTGATCGCGCTGCTGGGCAGGCTTACGCGCAGTTGGTCAAGCCTGCCCGTCCGGTTCAGGCGGGCATTCAAAGCCTTGATTTTTGCCAAGGGCATGCCTTTCCCAACGGGATGCCTTTGGCATGGCATTGGTTCTTTTGCATCAAGGCAAAAGAACATAAACAGACACAGCATGGCAAACATTGTAGCAATTGTCGGTCGACCCAATGTGGGCAAGTCCACGTTGTACAATCGCCTCATCGGCGAAAAGAAAGCAATCGTGGATGATATCAGCGGCGTGACACGCGACCGGCTCTATGGAATCTGCGAATGGAATGGCAAGACGATGACAGTCATCGATACCGGCGGCTTTGTGGCCTCCTCGAAAGATGTGTTTGAATCCGCGATCCGTGAACAGGTACACATGGCGATTGATGAGGCGAAGGTGATCATTTTCATGGTTGACGTGACAACAGGCATTACGGACCTCGATGGCGAGATTGCGGAGATCCTGCGTAAAACGAAAAAGCCTGTCCTCCTTGCAGTAAACAAAGTGGACAACTATCAGCGGAGCATGGAAGCGAATGAGTTCTGGAGTCTGGGCTTCGAACAAACTTTCTTCCTGTCCTCCATCACAGGCAGCGGAAGCGGTGAGTTGTTGGATACGTTGACGGAATATCTATCCGATGAAAAAGAAGAGCCATCGGAAATGCCTTCCATCGCCGTGGTCGGTCAGCCCAATGTCGGTAAATCATCATTCGTCAATGCACTGCTTGGCGAGGAGCGGAACATTGTCACGGATATCGCCGGCACAACACGAGATTCTATTGACTCTGTCTATACCAAATTCGGCAAACAATTTATCCTTGTCGATACTGCGGGAATCAGGAAGAAAGCCTCTGTGAAAGAAAACCTGGAATTCTATGCAGTCCTGCGCGCAATTCATGCTGTCGAAGAAGCAGATGTCTGCATCATCATGCTCGATGCAAAACTTGGTATCGAAGCACAGGACCTGAGTATTTTGCACCTCGCCCAAAAACGCAGGAAAGGAATCGTTTTGGTCATAAACAAATGGGACCTGATGGAGAAAGAGACGAATACAGCACGTGACTATGAGCTGAAATTGAAGAAACGGATAGAACCTTTTGATGATGTGCCTGTCATTTTCATTTCTGTTTTAGAAAAACAACGCATCTACCAGGCCATGGAGGCAGCGCTCGAAGTGTATGAAAACAGGAAACAGAAAATAAAGACGCATGAACTCAACGATGTCATGATGAAGGCGATTGAAGAGCATCCACCCTCCGCCTATCGCGGTGCGTTTATCAAAATCAAGTTTGTCAATCAGCTACCCATGCCATATCCGGCCTTCGTCTTTTTCTGTAATTATCCCCTGCATGTCAAAGCGAACTATAAGCAATACCTCGAAAACCAGCTTCGGAAAAACTTTAAATTTACCGGCGTCCCGATTGCGTTATTCTTCAGACAGAAGTAATGCAGAAGGTGAGAAAGCGAGAAAGCGAGAGACGTAAGTTGGCAATTCGACGAGCTCAGGCACCGAAGAAAGTATGAACGTCCAGTGATAGTAAATCCGAAGCAAACAGCGAACAGCGAATAGCAAACAGCTAAGTTTTGAAGATCATTAAACCCGAAATACAAGGTCTCGTCATCCTCGAACCCGATGTCTTTAGCGACGATCGCGGATATTTTTTCGAGTCGTATAATTATTCCTCATACCTGGTTGCCGGAATTCATGATGCGTTTGTACAAGACAACGAAGCACAGTCAAAGAAAGGTGTCCTGAGGGGATTGCATTACCAGGTGGGAGAATTGGCACAGAGTAAGCTTGTGCGCGTGATTCAGGGCGCTGTGTATGATGTCGTTGTCGATATCAGGGAAGGATCTCCGACGCATGGCAAATGGTATGGCATTGAACTGTCAGCACAGAATAAAAAACAATTCTACATTCCTCGTGGCTTTGCGCATGGCTATCTGTCATTGGAAGAACGAACGATTCTGAGCTACAAGTGCGACAACTTTTATTCCAGGGCGCACGAAGGAGGAATACGTTACGATGATCCGCTTCTTGGTATCAAATGGCCAATAGATGGTATTCTGGCAATTGTCTCTGAGCGGGATCTCGGACTTCCGGCCTTCGGATCACATCGTTTACCATGAGCAGGATGCGGATTCTTGTCACGGGCGCTGAAGGTCAACTGGGTCGATCTCTCGCAAAGCATGCCCACACTTCTCAGGCTAGTGTTGTTTTTGCGTCCAGAAGTGACCTGGATATTGCTGATACAGAAGCATTCCGGCCTTTCTTTGCGTCACATCAATTTGACTTCTGCATCAATACCGCTGCATATACGAAGGTCGATCTTGCAGAACAGCAGCAGCAGGAAGCACATCTTATAAATGGTATCGCTCCGGGATTTTTAGCTCAAGCATGTCATGATCAAGAATGCACTTTTATCCATCTCTCCAGCGACTATGTCTATCATAATGGACTGAGAAGATCACTCAGAGAGGATGATCCTGTATCGCCTGTCTCCGTCTATGCTCAGACAAAATTGGAGGGAGAGCAAAACGCATTGCATGCAAATCCGCGCACATTGATCATCCGCACATCATGGCTTTTTTCCGAATTCGGGCACAATTTCGTCAAGACCATGACCAGATTGATGATTGCAGGAAAATCCCTACGCATCGTCAATGATCAGTTCGGTTGCCCTACTTATGCCGGAGACCTCGCTCTTGTAATTTTGAAAATCATCAAGACTCTTCATGCGGATGGACCTCGCGACGAGATGTATGGGATCTTCAACTACTGCAATGAAGGCACAACCACATGGTATGATTTCGCAAGAGAGATTGCGACGATGTTAGGGGTCACACCTGATATTATTCCGGTAAGCACTTCAGATTACGCTGCCCCCGCATCGCGGCCTCTATATAGCGTGTTGGATACAACCAAAATCAAAAAGGCATACGGTATCCAGATTGGGCATTGGAGGGAAGGATTGAGTTTAGTATTAGAGAATTAGATAAAACAGTGTTTCGCTACAAAGGAGTCCCTTTAGGGGGTTCTGTCCATGTCTGCTTCACACGCCGTCACTTAAACTTTGGCAAGCAACCGAAACGGCTTCGTGCATCGCTTTGCACCACCGCTGGAGCCAGCTATGGCGGCACGCGGTCGCGTAGCTTCAGCGGAGCAAAGAAGGCAATGCCCGCAAGGTTGTTCCGCAGTTTTACCGGCTTTACCGATTTTTCCGGCTTCACCAGTTTTCCTGTTTTCCCGGCTTCATCGATTTTACCGATTTTCCCGTTTCTCCCTTTTTTCCGCTTTCCGCGTATCTTGACATCAGTTCGTGCGTTATATCCATGATGAAACGATTTATCCTCAACATCCTCGTGATTAGCGGTCTTTCTTTAGCGGCTCATGCCACGCATAACAGGGCAGGAGAAATCACCTATCAGCAAATCGGAGACCTTACCATCCGTGTGACGATTACCACCTATACGAAAACAAGCAGTGTGCCGGCAGATCGTGATACATTGGAGCTTTTCTGGGGGGATGGCAGTAGTACGATGGTCGGCCGCAACAATGGCAATGGCGATCCGCAACCTAATGACATTAAGATCAATTACTACATCGCAGAACACACATATCCGGGTAGGGCGACATATACACTTTCGATGATGGATCCCAATCGCATCGCCGGTATTTCAAATGTCAACCCCCCAAACTCGGATGGTGTGCCGTTTTATATCGAGACGACATTTACCTTTCTCAATCCACAGTTTCAGGGATATAATAGTTCTCCCGTTTTGCTTCAGCCACCATTGGATTTTGCCTGTATAAACAAGCGTTATATCCACAATCCGAATGCGTTTGATCCCGATGGAGACAGCTTGTCGTATGAGCTGATCATCCCGCTGCAGGATTCAGGGATGTTGGTTCCCAATTACATTTTCCCTGATCAGATCGGTCCCGGGCCAACAAATCACATCAGCCTTAATCCAGTCACCGGTGATTTTGTGTGGAATGCGCCTGTGGTCGCAGGCACATATAATATTGCAATGCGCATCCATGAATATCGCAATGGCATCCGTATCAATTCCATGATTCGTGATATGCAGATCATCGTGTTGATCTGTGAAAACGAACCACCAACGATTACTGCACAGGAAGAGTACTGTGTCGTCGCCGGACAAACGCTTGAATTTACCGTGGGTGTTTCAGATCCCGATGTGGGTCAGCTTGTCGCGCTCTCAATGTTGGGGGGCCCTCTGGAAATATCGGATCAGATCACTTTGTCCGTAGGTCCGGTGTTTATGACACCACCTTTCAATGCAACATTCCGCTGGGTGACCGCTTGTAATGAAATTTCAGATCAATACTATACCCTGATCTTCCGTGCTGTGGACAATTCCATTGGAGGAAATGATACCACAGGACTTGCCGATCTAAAAACCGTCAGAATAAAAGTCGTAGGTCCTCCTCCTGAAGATATAGACGCGCAAAGCAGTAGTGAATCGATTCGCGTATCCTGGGAGAGTCCCTATTTCTGCGAAAACCCCGGTGATGACTCTTTCCGTGGTTTTGCTGTATGGCGACGCGAAGGCAGTAAAGTCGTCGTGCGTGATACCTGCAATCCCGGGCTGGAAGACCAGGGATATATCAAAATAGGATCTAATGTGAAGACCCAGTCCGGGGACAGATATGTTTTCGATGATATGGATGTAGATCGTGGCCGCACCTATTGCTATCGCGTTCTCGCAGAGTTTTCAAAACTGACAAATTCCGGTCAACCCTATAATCGGGTAGCGGGTCTGCATTCTGATGAAGCTTGTGTCCAACTCAACAGGGATGTTCCGCTCATTACCCATGTAACTATAGATATAACTTCGGAAACAACTGGTGCAATCACTGTACGTTGGGTGAAACCTCTTGCAGAAGCATTGGATACGGTAGCGAATCCTGGTCCGTACGGATTCCAGTTGATGCACAGCATCGGGATTGCAGGAAGCAACTTCTCGCTGGTTCCCGGAGGAAGTATGATAAGCCAGACATACAAAGAAGTGCGGGATACAATGGTACTGCATGTACCCTTAAATACCAGAAATTCAGGTCATAATTATTACGTGGATTTTACCACAGGCAGTGGTTTCCATGATATATCTCCAGAAGCATCTTCCGTGTTTCTTAAAATTGAACCTACGGATAAAGCTGCGTTGCTCACCTGGGAGTACCTGACACCATGGAATAATCATGCTTTTGAAATCTATCGACGTAATCAATCAGGCAGCTTTGACTTTGTAGCCATCACTCCTGAGATTGAGTATCGCGATGGCGGACTGGAAAACGGCATTGAGTATTGTTATTTTATACGGAGTATCGGATCGTATGGGATCACAGGGCTGCCCGATCCACTCTACAATGTATCCCAGGAAGCATGTGTCATACCATTGGACAATGTCGCCCCCTGCCCACCTCGTATCGATGTCAGAAATATTTGTGCCGAGGCAGGCAATACTACACCGGAAGAAGCATTTCGCAATACCGTGATCTGGACTGATGATAGCGGCTGTGACAATCAGGACATTATTCTCTATAATATTTATTATGCTGCAAACAGGTCGTCCACATTTTCCTTAGTTGGTACGGTCAATGCTGCAGACCCAAATACCTTAATACATCAGCCGGAGGATGGCATAGCAGGATGTTATGTGGTTACAGCTATGGATGAAGAAGGCAATGAAAGTATTTTCAGCAACCAGATCTGTGTGGAGAATTGTCCACTCTATGAACTTCCGAATGCATTTACACCGAATGGTGATGGCAGCAATGATGTGTTTGAACCTTTTCCTTACCGGTTTGTGGAGCGTATCGACCTGAAAGTATTTAACCGTTGGGGTCAGCTAGTCTTTACAACCACAAACCCGGATATTCTTTGGGACGGCAGTAATCTCAACGGAAAAGAGCTTGCAGACGGCGTCTACCATTATGTCTGCTATGTCTACGAACAGCCACTGACAGGAGGTTCACAAAATGTGAGACAGCTCAATGGTTTTATTGAATTGCTGAAGGGTCAGAGGTAGAGAAGCCTGAAAATACTTCACGTTTCAAACTTCGCAGAAGGACGCTGATCTTTTATTTACTTTTCTCCAGAACCATGATATCCTGAAAGTCAAGAGTAGATTCGCTTCTCCCTGACCATGTACCGTAGAACCTATGTCTCACCATAAATCCTGTTTTCTGTAAGAGCCAGTCAATTTCTACTTCATCGTATGCCACATTTGCGGACATGACATCCGGATTCATCAGGTAACATCCATCTGACATGTAGTCGAAGCGAAAATCCTGTTGCTGCATCTTATTGCGTGCAACGTCGTTTAGCAGGAAAAGGGTGATGAAGAGCACCCCTTTATCTTTTAAGGTCCGGTGTATCTCAGTCAGGTAGTGCTCTACTTCAGGATAGATCATATGCGTAAATACTGAAATCACGATAGTGACATCGTAACTCGAACTCTCATAAGGAAATGTAAAGTGTTGTGCTTTTTTCCCAGTCGCTATGTAGAGATCGTTGATCACCTCGACTTGTCGAAACTGAAAATTGGGATAGGATGTCGTAACGTGCTCCTGGCACCAATGGATACCTTGCTTTACAACATCAAAGCCATCATATCTCGCTGTCTGATCCAGATAGCCTGTCAGCGCCACCGCCATCCGTCCAACTCCACATCCAACATCCAGTACATAATGATGCGGCATTAAACCGGCATAGCGAATGAAATAACCAAGGTACCTCTGTCCAACCTCGAGGTAATCTCCGGATCCGGTAAACATGAGCCCTTTGGGAGGCACCATCTTTTTTTTCCCCACCAGATATTGTATGATGTCGATTGGCAGATAGTAGAATCGCCTGGCGAGTAAGCGGAGTTTTGGAGGAAGTTTGTAGTATATTTTACGGAGCATAGCTGGTACATCGCAACAGCTTGGTAAGGTAGTAAAGGTCACATTGACCAGGAGGTTAGATACGAATTCTCAATAAACTCGTGATCTTTACGCTCATGTTTACAGGCATCGTTGAAATCACCGGAGATGTGATCCGGATTGAGAGAACAGGCGACATTCTGAACGTTACAGTACGTTCGGGGATTTCATCTGAACTGAAAGTAGATCAAAGCGTGGCGCACAATGGCGTATGTCTCACAGTCATTGCCGTAATGGATGATATGCACACGGTGCAGCTCGTACAAGAGACACTGGAGAGGTCACATTTCAATACCATTATGTCAGGCGCTGTAATCAATCTTGAAAGATCCATGCCGGCTACCGGAAGATTCGAAGGGCATCTGGTACAAGGTCATGTTGATTGTATGGGTCAGTTGATAGCGGTCAAAGACGGTATCTATTTTTTCCGTTATCCAATTGTTCATGCAAAATTGCTTGTAGAAAAAGGTTCAGTGTGTGTAAATGGTGTGAGCCTGACAATAGCGTCCCTGGAAGGAGACATATTTGGTGTTGCCATCATACCCTATACGCTGGCCAATACCAATTTCCATAACATGACTCCGGGTGCTTTAGTCAACCTTGAATTTGACATCCTGGCAAAACACATAGCCCGGATGATGGAACTGCGTGGGATTATGTAGAATTACAAAAAGGGTGCGTCCGCGGACAGCACCCTTTATTTCAAAACTTATAATCAGTAGGAAGCTCACATATCCTCTCCATCCCCATCCACTGGTTGCACAAGCAACTTCCCGAATTCGGCCATACCCGTACCTGCCGGGATACGTTTTCCGACAATGACATTCTCTTTTAATCCTAACAATTCATCTCGACGTGCACCGATTGCTGCAGTACTGAGGACTTTAGTCGTCTCCTGGAAGGATGCAGCCGAAATCCAGCTCGGTGTTCCCAAAGAAGACCTGGTGATCCCCTGCAACATCGCACTTGACGTAGCGGCAACTCCATCCCGATGTTCAACCAGTTTTTTATCATTCCGCTTCAGCAAAGAATTCTCTTCTCTTAGCTGACGCAACATGACTAACTGCCCTGGCTTCAACCGCTCAGAGTCTCCTGCATCCACGACAAATTTTTTGTCGAAGATCCAATCGTTCTGTGCGAGGAAATCGTACTTCTCCACTGCTTCTCCTTCAAGGAAGCTCGTATCGCCCGGATCTTCGATTTGTACTCTGCGCATCATCTGGCGTACAATGACTTCAATGTGCTTGTCATTGATATTGATACCCTGTGAACGATACACTTCCTGTACACCGTTTACGAGATAATACTGTACTGCAAAGGGACCCTTGATATTCAGAATATCTCTGGGCGAGATAGAACCATCGGAGAGTGGCGTACCAGCGCGCACGAAGTCACCTTCCTGCACAAGCATGTGTTTTGACAAGCCAATGAGATATTTTCTGCTCTGGCCAGTCTTCTCGTCCTCCACGAATACCTCGAGGTTGCCACGTTTGATTTTTCCGAATGATACAATACCATCGATCTCAGAGACGTCTGCAGGGTTCGACGGATTTCTTGCTTCGAACAATTCCGTAACCCGTGGAAGACCACCAGTGATATCCTGAATCTTGCCGAGATTGCGTGGAATCTTCACAATGATATCTCCGGAATTCAATGTCGCGCCATCTTCAATGGATAAGTATGATCCTACAGGCAGTTTATAATTCTTGAGGACCTCACCATCTTTATCGACGACCTGAATAAACGGAATCTTCTTTTTATTCTTGGACTCAACAATCACTTTCTCTGCATATCCAGTTTGATCATCACGTTCGATCCGGTACGTTATCCCTTCTTCGATACTGTCAAATTTTGCAATACCTGCGAACTCAGAGACGATGACTGCATTGAAGGGATCCCAGTCGCAAATGACTTCGCCGCGCGTTACTTTCTGTCCATCTTTCACAAAAATCTTCGCGCCATATGGAATGTGATGGCTTGCAAATTGCTTCCTTGTCTCCGGATCTACGATACGCAATTCACCTGAACGTGAAATAACGACTGCCGTTTCACCTTTAGCCGGTATTGTCACACGCATCCCTTCATCGAATTCTATTGTACCGTCGAATTTTGAGGTGAGTTCCGATTCCTGCTTGGACACCGAAGCGATGCCACCTACGTGAAAAGTACGGAGTGTGAGCTGTGTACCTGGCTCACCAATACTCTGTGCGGCAATGATACCCACTGCATCTCCACGCTCTGTGATGCGACCGGTGGCCAGATTTTTCCCATAGCACTTCGTGCATACGCCTCGCTCGGTCTCACATGTAAGCACTGAGCGGATTGTAACTGCTTCAATGCCGACGTCTTCGATATAATCTGCTGTCCGCTCATTAATATACTCCCCAGCTTCAAGGATCAACTCATCCGTCACAGGATGATAAATATCATGCAAGGAGAAACGTCCCATGATCCGTGAACTCAGTGTTTCGATGACTTTTTCATTATCCTTCAATGCTGTCGTCTCAATCCCTCTCAGTGTATCACAATCTTCCTCCATGATGACAACATCCTGGGCGACGTCGACAAGACGACGTGTGAGGTAGCCTGCATCAGCAGTCTTCAACGCCGTATCTGCAAGACCTTTGCGCGCGCCGTGTGTGGAGATGAAATATTCCTGTACCGATAAACCGTCAAGGAAGTTTGACAGAATCGGGTTTTCGATAATCGCACGACCCGTATCCCCGGATTTCCTCGGCTTTGCCATCAGACCCCGAAGACCGCAGAGCTGTTTAATCTGTGCTTTGGATCCCCGCGCTCCTGAATGCAACATCATATAAACCGAATTGAAGCCTCCTTTATGCTCCGAAAGTTCTTTCATCAGGCTATCCGTAATACGGTTGTCGGCATATGTCCATTTATCGATGATCTGATTGTAACGCTCATTGTTTGTGATGAGACCCATGTTATAGTTCTCCCACACTTCATCCACTTCCACCTGTGCTTCCTTCAGCGTCGCTTCCTTGATCGTAGGTGTGATCAGGTCTCCGAGATTGAAGGAAAGACCACCGCGAAATGACCAAAGGAATCCGAGATCTTTGATTTCATCCAGAAATCTGGCTGTCCTGGGAAAGTCGGTACGCCGGATGATATCTCCAATAATGATCTTCAGATTCTTCTTTGTGAGAAGCTCATTCAAATATGGCAGACCTTGTGGTACGGCTTTATTGAAAATCACTCTTCCCGCGGTAGTTTCGACACGTGCTTTTTTCAAGCCTAACTTTTCATCCTCTACATCCACACGCACATGAATCAATGCATGCAGATCAACTTTACCTTCATTGAACGCAATGACTACTTCTTCAGGAGAGTAAAATATTCTGCCTTCACCAAGAGCTTTTTCTTTTCCTTTCGACCTGCGCTCTTTTGTCAGATAATACAAACCAAGCACCATGTCCTGCGATGGTAGTGTGACCGGGGAACCATCCTGGGGATTCAGCATATTATGTGATGCCAGCATCAGGAGTTGCGCCTCCAGAATTGCAGCCTGTCCCAATGGTACGTGGACTGCCATCTGGTCACCGTCGAAGTCAGCGTTGAATGCACCGCATACCAATGGATGCAACTGAATGGCCTTACCTTCCACTAGCTTTGGCTGGAACGCCTGGATTGAAAGCCTGTGAAGTGTAGGAGCCCGGTTGAGCAATACCGGGTGACCGGCAAGTATATTCTCAAGGATTTCCCAGATCACAGGATCCTTACGGTCTACAAGTTTCTTTGCTGATTTTACAGTCTTTACGATACCACGTTCGATGAGTTTACGGATCACGAATGGCTTGAAGAGCTCAGCAGCCATGCCTTTAGGCAAACCACATTCGTGCAATTTGAGCGTCGGTCCTACAACGATCACGGAACGACCTGAATAATCGACGCGCTTACCGAGAAGATTTTGACGGAAACGCCCCTGTTTGCCTTTCAGGATATCACTCAGAGATTTCAGCGCACGACCACCTTCAGCTTTTACGGCATTTGATTTCCGCGAGTTATCGAAGAGCGAGTCCACAGCCTCTTGCAGCATCCGTTTCTCATTCCGCAAAATGACTTCAGGCGCCTTGATTTCAAGAAGTCGCTTCAGGCGATTATTCCGGATAATCACTCTCCGGTACAAATCATTCAGGTCGCTGCTCGCGAAACGTCCTCCATCGAGAGGTACAAGTGGCCTCAACTCCGGTGGGATTACCGGTAAGTATTGAATAATAGTCCATTCCGGCTTGTTATCTTTTACCTTCTGACCATCGCGGAATGCTTCTACTACGCGCAGGCGCTTCAACGCCTCAGACTTACGCTGTTGTGAAGTATCCGTTGCCGCCTGGTATCGGAGTTGATTGGAGAGTGTTTCCAGATCAAGACGTTCAAGAAGAACCTTGACGGCTTCCGCACCCATCTTCGCAACAAACTTATTTGGATCGTGATCGTCCAGAAGCTGATTGTCCGGGGGTAATGTTTCGAGCACTTCGAAGTATTCTTCCTCTGTGAACAGATCCATTTTAGAAATGCCGTCCGCTTCTTTCAATCCTGGCTGGATGACAACATAGCGCTCATAATAAACAATCGATTCAAGCTTCTTCGACGACAAACCAAGGAGGTATCCGATTTTATTTGGTAAAGACTTGAAAAACCAGATATGCACGACGGGGACGACAAGCCTGATATGACCCATGCGTTCGCGACGCACTTTCTTTTCAGTCACTTCGACACCACAGCGATCACAGACGATTCCTTTGTAACGGATTCGTTTGTACTTGCCGCAATAACATTCATAGTCCTTGACAGGACCAAAAATGCGCTCGCAAAACAACCCATCGCGTTCGGGTTTGTACGAACGGTAGTTGATGGTTTCCGGTTTGAGGACTTCACCAAACGAGCGCTCCAGGATTTCGTCTGGAGAACTCAGGCTCAAGGTAATACTGGTAAAATCTGAATCCGGACCTGACATTTTTTTCAACGGCATATTGCTAGTTGTTTTTTAGAGATCAATTATTCGAATTTAATATCCAACGCCAGCCCTCTGAGCTCGTGTATCAGTACGTTGAATGACTCAGGAATATTCGGCTCAGGCAACAAGTCACCTTTTACGATCGCTTCGTATGTCTTTGCGCGACCTACAATATCATCGGATTTGATGGTGAGGAGCTCTTGCAGGATATTCGATGCGCCAAATGCTTCGAGGGCCCATACCTCCATCTCACCGAAACGCTGACCACCAAACTGGGCTTTCCCACCGAGCGGTTGCTGTGTGATGAGCGAGTAAGGTCCGATCGATCGCGCATGCATCTTGTCGTCAACCATGTGTGACAATTTGAGCATGTAAATCACGCCGACTGTCGCCTGTTGATGGAACCGGTCACCGGTCTCACCATCATAGAGATAAGTCTGACCGAGCTGCGGAAGTCCAGCCTTCTCGATGTATTCTTCGATCTCGATCGTAGAAGCACCGTCGAAAATCGGCGTGCTAAATTTCATCCCAAGTTTTTGTCCTGCCCATCCAAGGACAGTTTCGAAAATCTGTCCGATGTTCATCCGGGAAGGCACTCCAAGAGGATTCAATACAATGTCTACCGGTGTACCATCTTCGAGGAAAGGCATGTCTTCCTGGCGCACAATACGCGAAACAATACCCTTATTACCATGACGTCCAGCGAGCTTATCACCTACTTTCAATTTGCGCTTTTTAGCCAGATATACCTTGGCGAGCTTCAATACACCAGCAGGCAATTCATCACCAATGCTGATATTGAATTTCTCACGTTTGTATTTCCCAATCTCTTCATTCAGCTTAATACTATAGTTATGTAGCAAGCGTGCGACGAACTTGTCTGTTTCAGGATCACCAGTCCAATTAGAATAATCAACCTGTGCATAATCTAATCCCTTGAGGACTTTGGGAGTAAACTTTGTCCCTTTCGTGATCATCATTTCGTTGTAGATACTCTTCACGCCTTGTGAGACACCACCCTTCACGAGCTTATTGATCTTGTCGATGAGGACAGTCTTCAGTTCGTTCAGGACAATCGCATGTTTGTCATCCAACTGTGATAATAGCTTCTTCTCCTGGGTCTTCTGGAATTTATCCTTCTTGGCGCGTGCAAAAAGCTGCTTGTCGATCACAATCCCTTCTGTAGAGGGCGGTGCTTTCAGCGATGCATCTTTGACATCGCCAGCTTTATCACCAAAGATTGCCCGTAAGAGTTTCTCCTCAGGAGTTGGGTCGGTCTCTCCTTTGGGCGTGATTTTCCCAATCAGGATGTCACCTTCATTCACCCACGCACCGATACGAATGATTCCGTTTTCGTCGAGATCTTTTGTGGCGTCTTCACTGACGTTTGGAATATCGCTTGTGAGCTCCTCTTCACCGAGCTTGGTATCGCGCACATCCAATTCGAAACTTTCGACATGGATGGACGTAAAGATGTCATCACGCACTACACGCTCCGACAGGACAATTGCATCTTCGAAGTTGTAACCCTTCCATGGCATGAATGCCACACGCAGGTTCTGACCAAGTGCAAGCTCTCCTTTCTCCGTAGCGTATCCATCGCAGAGGATTGTCCCCGGATGTACCCTATCGCCTTTCCGCACGATAGGCTTAAGGTTGATACAAGTACCCTGGTTGGTTCGGACAAATTTCAAGAGCGGATATTCCACTGTATCGCTTTCGAAGGAGACAAGCCGATCTTCTTCAGAACGGTCATAACGAATGACAATCTTCGTAGCATCGACATATTCGACGACTCCTTCCCCTGCAGCATTGATCAGCATCCGTGAATCAAGAGCAACCCGCTGCTCAATCCCTGTCCCGACAATCGGTGCATGCGGACGTACGAGCGGCACGGCCTGACGTTGCATATTCGAGCCCATGAGAGCCCGGTTTGCATCGTCATTCTCCAGGAATGGAATCAAGGATGCAGATACACCGACAATTTGATTCGGAGCAACGTCCATGTATTCGATCTCCTCAGGACTAAGTACCGGAAAATCTCCATGTTCGCGACATTTGATGCGATCGTTGGTGAAGTTGCCTTTGACGTCTATCTGTGAATTTGCCTGCGCAATGCGTTTATAGTCTTCTCCTTCTGCTGACAGATACTCAGCATCACGCATATTGACCTTACCTGCTTTCACTGAGCGATATGGTGTCTCGAGGAATCCCATCTTATTGACCTTGGCATGTACGCACAGTGTGCTGATCAGACCAATGTTTGGACCTTCAGGAGTCTCGATGGTACACAAACGACCGTAATGCGAATAGTGCACATCACGTACCTCAAATCCTGCCCTCTCCCGTGACAATCCACCCGGACCCAATGCCGAAATACGACGCTTATGCGTAATCTCAGACAGTGGATTGGTCTGATCGAGAAACTGTGATAACTGGCTTGTCCCAAAGAATGAATTGATGACAGAACTCAACGTCCGTGCATTGATCAGGTCAGTTGGAGTAAAAACCTCATTGTCCCTCACATTCATCCGTTCGCGAATCGTACGCGCCATTCTGGACAAGCCTACGCCAAACTGGGCATAGAGCTGTTCTCCCACCGTGCGTACACGTCTGTTGGACAAGTGATCGATATCGTCGAGTTCAGCTTTCTGATTGATCAGACTCACGAGATACTTCACGATATAGATAATATCTTCTTTTGTGAGCACCAGAGTGCCTTCATCGGTGGAAAGATTAAGCTTACGGTTTATTTTATAGCGGCCGACTTCACCGAGATTATAGCGTTTGTCTGAGAAGAAAAGCTTGTCAATAATACCTCTTGCTGTTTCCTCATCAGGTGCTTCTGTTCCACGAAGCTGCCGATAGATATACTGCACAGCCTCCATTTCAGAACTCGATGGATCCTTCTGCAGTGTATTGTATATGATGGAATAATCCTCGGCGACATCTTCGCGTTGTACGGTGATCGTCGGCTCGCCGGTATTGAGGATGAGTTCAATATTTTCTTCATCGAGGATGACGTCACGTTCCAGGATGATTTCATTTCTCTCAATCGTTACAACTTCACCTGTATCCTCATCTACGAAATCCTCTGTCCATTTACGCAATACACGCGCAGCGAGTTTACGGCCGACAAGTTTCTTCAGGCTCTTCTTATTGACATCAATCTCTTCTGCAAGATCAAAGAGATTCAGAATCGTCTTATCGGAGTCATATCCAATCGCACGTAGCAGAGTAGTGACCGGGAATTTCTTTTTTCTATCGATGTAGGCATGCATGACATTGTTGATGTCTGTTGCAAATTCCATCCACGCACCCTTAAAGGGAATCACCCTGGCACTATAGATCTTCGTTCCGTTTGGATGGTAGCTCTGACTGAAAAACACACCCGGTGATCTATGCAATTGTGATACAATCACACGTTCTGCGCCATTGATCACGAATGTTCCTTTCGGGGTCATATAAGGCACAGTACCCAGAAAGACATCCTGCACAATTGTTTGGAAGTCCACGTGTTCTTCATCATTACATGACAATCTGAGTTTTGCTTTAAGCGGCACACTATAAGTGAGACCGCGCTGCATACATTCTTCGATAGAATATCTCGGAGGATCAATGAAATAATCGAGAAACTCCAGAACGAAAATGTTGCGGGCATCGGTAATCGGAAAGTTTTCCTGGAATACGCGATAGAGGCCTTCATTACTCCTGTTTTCAGGAGTGGTTTCCAACTGGAAAAACTCCTGAAACGATTTAAGTTGAATATCCAGTAAGTCAGGATACTCTGTATTGAGAGTGATTTTACCGAAGTTAATTCTTTCGGTTTTGTCTTTTCTATGTTTTGCCACTGTGGCCATATTTGAGGAAATTTTAGCCGTTTGGATAAATTACGAACGAAAGGCCTAGCCATCCCAACCATTCCGGTCAGGATAGCTAAGCCTGTTGGTCGTATTTTTCGTTAATGGATCTCAATCGCTGCAGCGTATACTGAATGGTGAATTGAATAAAACTATTTCAATTCAATTTCAGCACCGGCTGTTTCAAGAGCACTCTTCAGCGAAGCGGCATCGTCTTTTGATGCACCTTGTTTCAACACACCAGGTGCCCCGTCGACGAGGTCTTTCGCTTCTTTGAGTCCAATACCCAACAAATTCTTTACTTCTTTCACGACTGCGAGCTTGTTGGCGCCGGCTGATTTCAGGATAACGTCGAACTCAGTCTTCTCAACTGCAGCGCTTTCCGAAGCGCCAGCAGAAGCTCCGGGTGCTGCAGCAATTGCTACAGCGGCAGCCGCAGGTTCGATGCCGTGCTCTGCTTTAAGAATATCCGCCAACTCCTTCACCTGCTTTACAGTCAGAGATACAAGTTGATCCGCAAGTGCTTTTAAGTCTGCCATGGATTCAATGTTTTTCGAATGATGAAATAAATCTGTTATTACTATGCGTAAATACACTTGGAAGCCGTAATCCAGACGCGAGTTACTCGCCTTTTCCCTCAAGGGTTTTTAAAATGCCCGAGATCGTATTTCCCCCTGACTGCAATGCAGACATCAGATTGATGATTGGTGACTGCAACAATCCGATCAATTCGCCAATCAATTCTTCTTTAGACTTCAGAGTTGTCAGAGCCTCAAGTTGGTCGTCACCGATATAGACAGCAGAATCAATGTAAGCTGCCTTCAATACTGGTTTGGGAAACTCCTTGCGAAACTCCTGGATCACTTTAGCCGGAGCATTTGATACAGGTGTAAACAGCACAGCTGATGTCCCTTTAAAGGCTTCTATGATTCCTGCGTATCCTTTATCCGCCGATGCTTGTTCCAATGCCTTAATCGCAAGCGTGTTTTTTACCATTTGCATCTCAATGCCCTTTGCAAAACACAGGCCGCGAAATTTATTGACCTGCTCTACTGTAAGGTCTGATGAGTCCGCAACATAGAAGAACTCATGCTGTGCAAATTTCTGCTTCAGCTGTTCTATGGATTCTGCTTTTTGTTCTCTTGTCATGATGCGTTGTATTGAGATTCGATGAGTTCCAGATTATTTGAATGTCCGTGTATCGATTTTGATTCCCGGGCTCATTGTTGATGCTACAGAGATCGATTTCAGATACGTACCTTTTGCCGTAGGTGGTTTCATGCGCACTAACGTCCCCAACAGCTCTTCTGCATTTTGTGCCAGTTGATCATGCGAAAATGAGACTCGACCAACGGGCGAGTGGATGATGCCATATTTATCAATCCTAAACGAAATCTTTCCGCCTTTGACTTCGCGAATCGCAGAAGCAATATCCTGGGTAACCGTCCCTGTTTTAGGGTTAGGCATCAGACCACGTGGGCCAAGAATCCGCCCTACTTTACCGACTTGTGCCATGACCTGCGGCATTGCTACGATCACATCGATATCAGTCCAACCTTCTTGTATTTTCTGAATGAATTCTTCCAGACCGGCATGATCAGCACCGGCTTCTTTTGCTTCATTGACTTTGTCTGGAGTACAAAGGGCGAGAACGCGTTTTGTTTTCCCTGTGCCGTGGGGCAATGATACAGTACCACGGATTGCCTGATCTGATTTGCGTGGATCAATGCCTAACCGGATATGCAAATCCACAGAGGCATTGAATTTGGTGCAATTGACTTGTTTAATCAGAGACATCGCTTCAGTAAGCGTATAGAATTTCTCCGGATCAACTTTGGCCCTTGCAACGGCCATTTTCTTTGACAGCTTTGTCATTGTAAACAAACTTTTAGGTGAATAGCGCCCTGCCATTTTTACAGGCAAGGCTCCCTGATTGTGATGAATTACTGATTCAAATTATTTCTCCCCTGCACTTTTCCAGGGTGGTGTTCCATCGATCGTAATACCCATACTCCTCGCAGTACCGGCAATCATTTTCATTGCAGACTCGACAGTGAAGGCATTGAGGTCTGGCATTTTATCTTCAGCTATTTGCTTCACCTGCGCCCAGGTGACGGAACCTACTTTAGTACGATTCGATTCTGCGGAGCCTTTTTTGGCCTTTGAAGCCTCCATGAGCTGAACTGCTGCTGGGGGAGTCTTCACGACAAAGTCGAATGACTTGTCTTTGTATACACTGATCACGACAGGCAATATTTTACCTTGCGCATCCTGTGTTTTTGCATTGAATCGCTTACAAAACTCCATGATATTGACACCCTTGGCACCCAGCGCGGGGCCTACCGGAGGCGCCGGATTAGCCTGCCCTCCTTTGACCTGGAGTTTAATAATAACTTCTACTTGCTTCGCCATGATGCCTACTCTTGTATCGTTTATGATTGTTTTTCCACTTGCATAAAATTCAATTCCACCTCAGTACCGCGACCGAAAATTTTCACGATGACTTTGAGTTTCTTTTTTTCTTCATTTACTTCCTTGATGTCTCCAACAAAATCATTGAATGGACCATCGATGATTTTGATCGTTTCACCTATAATGAAAGGTTCGATCAAGGCTTCTCCGACCTCCTGAGATTCATCTACTTTACCCAACATGCGATTAGCTTCTGCTTCCTGCATAGGGACTGGATTGTTTCGGCCGAGGAAGTGTATCACATTGGGCATGTTGGAAATTGTCTGAACAATTTCTCCGCTCAATTTATCAGGAATCGCTTCGAGCAGAATGTAACCAGGAAGAATATTCCGTTCCATGATTACTTTCTTTCCATTGCGAATCTTGTACACTTTTTCAGAAGGAACAAGCACTTGTGTGATGAAATCATTCCATCCGGAACGCTGTACTTCCAGCTCAATCCTTTCCTTGATCTTGCGTTCTTTACCGCTGATCACTCTCAATGAATACCACCGTTTGTCGGATTTAGTCGACACGCTATCTGCTGTTTTAGCCATTCAGATTATAAATGAAGGTGACCACCTGCTTTGACACCAAATCCATCAAAAACACTAAAATCGCAATCATCAACGATGCTACGACCACTAGTCTGGCACTGCTCAAAAGATTCGGCATCGTAGGCCAGGTCACTTTGTGGAGCAACTCGTTGTAGCTTTCTTTTAAATATCCGATGACTTGATTCATTGATCTCCCGAATTATTCTCATCAGTCTGTGACGGCATATTTACATTCATCACAAACACTTTTTTAAAACAATTTCGCCGCTCCGGATAAGACTTTCATTCCCCGGCCTCGATTAATCTGTTTGTTACATGTCTCCAATTTGCACGGGCAGGAGGACTTGAACCCCCAGCCTACGGTTTTGGAGACCGTCGCTCTACCACTTGAGCTATGCCCGTATCTCTGACTTAGTCTGCTTTAATTCCCTACGAAACTTTTTTCGTGGACGGCACAGAAACAGGAAGCCCGTTGAGTGATTCCAACAGGCTTTCATGCTTTATTTGTTATTCTGGTAAGGTACTTTGGAATCAGCCCTTCATCATTAATCAATAATTTCGGTCACCTGTCCGGCACCAACTGTACGGCCACCTTCACGAATAGCAAAACGCAATCCTTTTTCCATAGCAATCGTATTCAGAAGATTCACCTCAAGAGTGACATTGTCTCCCGGCATCACCATCTCCACACCAGCTGGCAGTTTACAATCGCCAGTGACATCAGTTGTACGGAAATAAAACTGAGGGCGATAACCGTTGAAGAATGGTGTATGACGACCTCCTTCCTCTTTACTCAAGACGTACACTTCACATTTAAAGTTCTTGTGAGGTTTCACACTTCCTGGTGCACAGATAACCTGACCGCGACGAATCTGATCTTTCTCGATACCCCGTAAAAGAAGACCGGCATTATCACCTGCCTCACCCCTGTCAAGAATCTTTCTGAACATCTCAACACCGGTTACTACAGATGTCAAAGGTTTTACGCCTTCACCCATCATACCGACAATCTCTATGGTCTCACCTGTTTTCACCACACCCCGCTCAATACGTCCGGTAGCAACAGTACCACGTCCTGTGATCGAGAATACATCCTCCACCGGCATCAGGAAAGGTTGATCAATCGCACGTACCGGGTTCGGAATGTCTTTATCAACGGCATCCATCAGTTCTCTGATCGCTTTGCGTGCATTGGCGTCGCCTTCCAGCGCTTTCAATGCAGAACCTTTGATAATACTTGCGTGCGCGCCATCGAAATCGTATTGATCCAGGAGCTCGCGGACTTCCATCTCCACAAGTTCGAGCATCTCCTCATCATCCACGAGATCTACTTTATTCATAAAAACAACAATCTTCGGCACACCAACCTGACGTGCAAGCAGAATATGTTCACGTGTCTGCGGCATTGGTCCATCCGTTGCAGCAACCACGAGAATAGCACCATCCATCTGTGCAGCACCAGTAACCATGTTCTTTACGTAATCCGCGTGACCAGGGCAATCTACGTGCGCGTAGTGTCTATTCTGTGTCTGATACTCTACGTGAGCCGTGTTAATTGTAATCCCTCTCTCCTTCTCTTCTGGAGCAGCATCGATGGAATCATAATCTTTCTTTTCTGCCAGACCGTCTTCAGCCAATACATATGTAATCGCAGCTGTAAGCGTGGTCTTCCCGTGATCGACGTGACCGATTGTGCCTACGTTCACATGCGGCTTGGTCCTTGCGAAAGTTTCTTTTGCCATTGGTACTCTGTTTTTATTGACGATTGTTTGTATGAAAAATGGATCAGTTGTTTTTTGCTTTTTTGAGCCAATGAAGGGAATCGAACCCTTGACCCCTTCCTTACCATGGAAGCGCTCTACCCCTGAGCTACATTGGCAATTACGCAGATGTAAATCCGGAGCGCTACTTCCTCTTTCAACATTGGCAGCAGGACTTTGCCTCGCTGCTGGAGCGGGCGACGAGATTCGAACTCGCGACCCTCAGCTTGGAAGGCTGATGCTCTACCAACTGAGCTACACCCGCACTCCCTACACACTTACGTTTGGCAAGTGTTGAATTTTACTGTGGGGGTGATAGGACTCGAACCTATTCAGTCAGAGACACCAGATTTACAGTCTGGCCCGGCTCTCCAACTCCGGCGCACCCCCATACATCTGTGTCATCTGTACTTCCGCATTCTATGTCCGCTGTGTCCAATGAACCACTCCTCTAATTTTACTCAGAGTTGTTTCAGATTCCCTAAAGACGTCGACCAGACTTTCGGAGCCAGCAGAGGGATTCGAACCCCCGACCCGCTGATTACAAATCAGCTGCTCTGGCCAACTGAGCTATGCTGGCTTTTTATGCTGCATGATCAAATCGAAATCCAGCAGAGCTGGTCTGAAGCTCAAAATGGAGTGCGCAATATTACTCGCTGATTTTACTGCAAATAGCGTCACTGACAGTTCAAAACATAGGACAGTGTGAAACCTATAACCTATTGGTTATCAGGAAAATAATACCAAAATTATTCCTGGATTTTGCATTCCGCCCACGCAAAAATGAACACGCAATGAAGGACTTTTCCCAAAAGCGCTCGCAAAGATAGTATTTTCTGCTCTGAATTCGATATGGCAGCACAGGGAAAATTACAGACAATGCCTCTTCTGAGACTGGCACTTAGCTGAGTTCATTTCTCATGCAGTCCACCGCGAATAGACAGTTTTTGCTTGCGACGTTGTATTTGGCGTTTCATATTATCCACAACAAGATCTATCGCCGCCTCAAATGTTTTACTGGTTTCCTTGGCAACAAGGGTATCTCCCGGGACATTGAGTTTGAGCTCTACGATTTTATCTCTCACCTGTCCTGAGTTCTCCAACTTGAGGAAAACAGAGGCATCAATGATCCTATCAAAAAAATGATCCAGCTTTCCAGCTTTCTGATCCACATAAGACAATAGTTTCTGATCTGCAGTAAAATGTACCGCGGTGGTCTGAATCTTCATAACTCAAAAGTTTTACTCAGTTTAACAATGAAATCATGCTTTTGGGTGTGCCTGGCGATATGTTTTTTTTAGTCGTTCGATAGAGGTATGCGTATACACCTGGGTGGCGGCAAGACTCGCGTGTCCCAGGAGTTCTTTGATCGCTTCGATACTCGCCCCTGCTTCCAACATGTGCGTTGCATATGAATGCCGCAGAGTATGCGGACTCCTGTGCTCCACAGTGCTGACCAATGAGAGGTACTTATGCACGATGCGATAGATCAGCTTAGGATATGCGGCCTTCCCATTATCGGTGAGGATCAACCGTTCACTTTGTATGCATGACAACAGCGCCCTCTGCGAGATATAGTACATGAGGAATGAAGTCAGATGTTTCCCAAAGGGAATGACGCGTTGTTTCATTCTCTTCCCCATGACTCTTACTTGCATTCTTGTAAGATCGATATCGTCAGCTTTGAGGTTTATAAGCTCAGCCTGCCTTAAGCCAAGGCCATATAAGAGCTCAATCACCGCCCTATCCCTGAGAAGTGTATACTCATTAGCCGGGACTAAACTTTCCCTTAGCTTTCCAAGGCTTTTCTCATCGATCACCGAAGGAAGACTTTTCCGGGATTTAGGAGGTTGGATTTTTGTCAGAGGATTGGCTTGTACGATGCCGTGCTTGAGCAAGAATCGGAAGAACGACCTGAGAGAGGAGAGTTTCCGGTTTACAGAACGGGAGGTTTGCCCGGATTCAAGCAATGACACCATCCAGGATCTCACATGAAAGTGCTGTATTTTCCTGGTGTCGTTGATTTCGTACGCCGATATGACATACGCCAGGAAAGCCGAAATGTCAGCAATGTATGCCTGAACGGTATGCGATGAGTAGCGTTTCTCGAATTCCAGATATCGGCGGAAAGTGTCTAGGTGTGTACTCATCCAGATTCTCTTGCCGAACCAATATACGATTCATCCGGATAGTGCGCAAGCATGTCAATGTCTAGGAGCCGTATGTTTTCTGCTTGTAGATCGCTTTTAGAACTGCAGTACGCCTCTTTACGGAGGGCTTGGTGAAATGCTTTCGATTTCTCAGTTCTTTGAGGATGCCAGCTTTTTCAAACTTCCGTTTGTACTTCTTCAGGGCGCGATCAATTGATTCACTGTCTTTGACGTCGACGATGAGCATGCGATTTAAGATTTTAGGGCGGCGAAGGTAGTAAAAAGGAATAATTTGGGAAACACGGCGGCCGATGGGTGTGTAACCCAAATTTGCCTCCAGTACTTCGAAAAAGACGTACATGACCTTGGAGCCTGTCCGGTACCGGATTGAGGCAAAACCCAGCTTCGCGGCAGGCCGGGCTCTGCAAATTTACCTGCCTTAGGCAGGCGTTTGCCTGTGAGGATACTTTAACCTGTGGAAAATGTTCATACACACTGTCCAGCAGGAACAATCCTTGCCTTTTTCATTGTGCGTTTTAAAAGACTAAATAACTTCTGGATCATGACCTACCGTGACGCATCCAACTTGTATCTTAGGCTCATGAATTACCAGACTCTGATCATATCTGGCCTGCTTAGCCTCATCCTCATGGAAAGCAATGCGCAATTCGTTGAATATCAAGAAACTGCGGGGATTCATCATTTCTCACGTCACCAGGCTTTGATGGGCGGAGGTGCAGCGTTTTTTGATTTCGATCAGGATGGCGACGATGATCTTTACCTCACCGCCGGACAGGATACCGATCACTTTTACATCAATCAGGGTGATGGTACATTTTTACGTGATACAACAGCCGGATTTGCCCTTACGGACGAATATTATACAACCGGAGTTATCGCAGGGGATATTGATAATGATGGCTTCAGAGATCTCTTTGTGACCACATGGGGAAATACAAATCTTGAATTTGCTAAAAACCTTCTTTTTCATAATGAGGGTGATGGCACATTTAGAGAGATCTGGACACATGAAGAACCAGAGGACCTCGCTTTTGCCATGGGAGCAACATTTCTGGACTATAATCTCGATGGCCTGCTCGACATCTATGTGATCAATTATGTCGAACGTCCTGAATTTGTCTATGACGAAGATGACAACGTCATCGGTTTCAATCATGATTGCTTCTCAAACACGTTTTACAAAAATATTGGCGGAGGCCAATTTTTAAGGTATACCGACGAAACCGGATTGGGTGACACTGGTTGTGCGCTTGCTGTCACTGCTTCAGACTACGACAATGACAATCTTCCGGACATTTATATTGCAAACGACTTCGGTCCATTTATTCAGCCAAACAAACTATACCGAAACAAGATCTCCGGTTCTTTTCAGAATGTGAGTGTATCCACAAAAGCAAATGTGGCCATGTATGGCATGGGCATTTCCATCGGCGACTATGATAAAGATCTGGACCTGGATTATTATGTGACGAACTTCGGAAGAAATGTACTTCTTCAGAATCAGGATGGGGTCACTTTCGAAGATGTCACTGCTTCCGCAGGTATAGAAGATACATGGAGTCTGCAAGACAGCCTCATGGCGATCGGATGGGGAACGGCGTTTTTTGATGCCGACAACGACACGGATCTTGATCTTTATATTTCAAATGGGTATGTACCGAGTCCACCTTTTTTGCCCAGCCAGATTTCGCAAAATGATCGTTTTTATCTGAACAACGATGATGGAACGTTTAGTGATGCAACGAGTGCATGGGGAATCACAAATACTTTTGTCAGCCGTGGTATGGCCTATAGTGACATTGATAATGATGGCGATTTGGACGTCATGTCAGTTGTGTTAAATGTACCGCCGGCTCTCGGTACCTGGGAGACACACTTGTATCAAAACACTACCGATGACTTGAAAAACTGGACTCAATTAAGCCTTGCGGGCGTAACCGTGAACCGTGACGCATTCGGCTCTAAAATTTATCTCTACGCAGGGGGTCAGATCCTTATTCGTGAAGTAAGTGGTGGCGCAAGTCACGCTTCTCATCATTCTTCCAGGATTCATTTTGGTCTTGATACACTGAGTCGTATCGACAGTATCCGCATCATCTGGACTGGCAATAAACGTGTGCAAACTATACACGATCCGCCCATCAATCAAATTCTTCACATTACCGAGGATACGCTCATCTCTTCTACGGAAGATATTTCCCGGTGGTATGAAGTGATCATCTATCCCGTTCCTGCTTCCCGCGAATTACGTTTTGGTTCTGCGTCGGGTAATCTCCGAATACAGCAGGCTTTACTCATGGATATGCAGGGTAGACAACGGGTAATGGTGAAAGGAACAGATCTCACGTCGTTGCAACTCCCGGAATTAGAGGATGGCACATTTGTGTTGATGCTGGTCACCGTTGAGGGCATCCACTACAAAAAACTGGTGATCCATCAGAGCCGGTAACGTTTTTTCAAACAAAGTCACAACTTGATGAGACGAATTGGAGTCGCAAGAGATGGCGTCGTCAGCAAATATATGCCAGGGATAAGTTGAGCACATCTGATGTAATTCTCACCAGGTAACAGCAAAAATGTCTCCAATGCACGTCCGGCTAAGTCCATCAGTGTTGCAGAAAGAGGAGAGTCATGGTGAAGGACCAAATGGATGTCTTCATCTACGCCAATAGGATTGGAAGTTACAGTGATCAAAGGTTGATCATTTCCCCTCACTGGTGCTATGGATGTCGAAAGCATGCAAAACGCAGTATCCGGATTCAATTCAATGAATCCCATCGGAGTAAGGTCTTTGTCAACGAACGCAGGAAAGTCCAACGGATATCTGTTGAAACGGAATACCATGTTGCTTTGGATTTGTGTACCCTGGTACACAGGGGCTCCATTCAGAATCGGGTTGATATATTCCCACACCACTGCACCTGCATCCGGTGTCAGTTCAAACGCATAGCCATTGCTGCCTGCAAGCACCAGGATGTTCTGATTGGGAAGTATTTGCACTCCCGACTGGGCGGGGGAATACATCTTCTCGGGTATTGGATGCAGTATAGTAAGATCAAATGTCAGAGGAAGGTATCGTCCATTTGAGATGCTAAACTCTCTGTTGAATGTATCAATCACCGGTGTAAAAATATTAATCGTAGAAATGGATGTTGATACGCGATTGTTGAACAATATGATACTCCCATAGTAAGGATAGGATTCACCAACAAGCTCATCTATCCAATGGGCATCATGTTGGAAGAATAACTTTTGGTCAGTGGAATCACCACTCCTGTATGCTTGTGGGTTGCCCCAACGAAACAATACATCTCCACCACTGCCCCATGTTCCGCCATGATGTGCTGCGGCTTCTTCAGAAGAGGTGCTCCGGTCAATGATCCATATCTCATGAAACTTTGCGACACTGAGCAAAATAACATCCAGTGTAGGATTGTAATCAATACTATTAGTATGCATCCAGTCACGGACACTACCGTAGTAGATATAGTTGAGATCAATCAACTCCGGATGCGCTCCGACTTCACCAAAATTCGGTTTGGCAGGATTGAAATCCTGAATGAGATGATCCCAAGCATGCCATTCCCACACAATTGAGTCCGTACGCGGATCGACTTCCAGGATCATATCAGGCCAAAGAGCATTCTCCACAAGTGCATCGGGATCTCGGCCAGCTGCAATCGCTTCCTCAGTTGTTTTGGCTTCCCATGCAGTCATGAGAATATTCCCACTTGGCAAGACATCGAAATCATGATGGAGTCTGTAGGACGCATTGTTCAAAGTAAATGACCATAATACCTCGTTCTCCCATGACCGGATTTCAATCGTCTCACCCCCACCACCTCCCCAGATCGGATCGCCAACCGACGCATTGCTTCTTACACCTTTTATAAGATTGCCGTTTGACAGAAGTCGGGCAGAATTGCCAGGTTGCGTTTGTGGTTCACCAGGCCATGTATGTACAATCTCTCCACATGCATCGAGAAGGAAGACATGAGGTTGGTTGTATGGGTAGTAGAGATTGTATCCCGGGGATGACAACTCCGACTGAATGGACAGCAATCCCACAGTATGGGTTGGCTGTGACTGTGTGGATGGAAGGCCACAAAGACTGATCACAGAACATACACAAACAGAAGACCAGGTAGACTTCATACACTGTAAAATTAGAAGTCCCCTGACAATGCCAGAGGACTTCCTAAAATTTCATCTTTCTTCAAGCATTACTACTTCCTCAGATTCGCTGGCCAGTTTTTGCCATCTGTTCTTACGAGCGTAGTAATAGCCGCCTCACCGTAGTCATTCTCCCAGTCAAGGACAAGCGTAGCGCCATTGACTGTGATACTGTTGAATGAGTAAATCTCGCCCCATTGGCTCAAACCAGTGTAAGCAAGCTTTCCACATGCATCTGAGATGCGGAGGTTGCCATTGGGCAGGCCAGATGTAGGAGCACCAGCGGGGTAGTAACAGGCATTATATCCCCCCATAGACATATCTACATACCAGTCATTGTTGTAGAAGCTCCTTACATTATATATGCCATTACCATCGAGCACCCATTCCACAGGACCAGTCCAGGTTGCATTACATGCCCAAATCCCCCCATTGCCAGTAGTACTGGCATCGAATACTCCTGCCAATAAAGAGGGGCAAATCAGGTTTGCTTTGTGCTGGAAGAATGCATTAAAAGCAGGCTGACCTTGCAGAATCGTACTTGTATTGATGCGGTCAAATACTCTTCCATCACTCAATGTCAATGTTGCATAAAAGTCCAATGCCTCGCCACCATTCACATCATCGATAGTAAGGCCTAATGCATCCAATGATTGTTGGAATGTAAAGGTAAAATCCGTAGAGGGCAGACCATCCGGGCTAGTACCGAACTCGCTCCTGGTCTTACAACCCATAGGTGCAGATGTTCCGGTTGGAGTATGATTCACCGTCCAGCAATATGATTCAACACTTTGTCCGTCATTGTCATCATAGAACTCCACAGTGAAGGAGATAAAAGATCCTGCGACATCATTATAGTTGAAAGCAGGTGCATAAGGACCTGTCAACGAAAGTCGACGAGGAAATGCACCATGTTCCAAATCCTCGTATTCTACGAATGTGCGATCCTGCTCACAGCCTGTGATAAACAGGAATGCTCCCAGGAAGATTGTGATATATAAATTCAATTTTTTCATTGCGATATGATTTGCAAATGTTTTTGAAAAAATTATTGAAGCGTACAGCCTGCTGGATTTGCATCCCAGAATACTTTCACTTCAACATTTGGTTTTTGATCCACATTCTCGTTTCTGTTTACAAAACTTGCAGGATACCAGAATGAACGAGGAAACGCTCCCGGATTAGCTTCCAGGGACAATTGCATTCCAGTTGGTTTGCAAGTACGGCGATAACCATTGAAGGCTTCCAGGCCATTGCCGTAGGATGCAATCCAGTATTCCTTCATGATCACGTTGAGTTTACCATCGGTATCCGCGGCATCATATGAAGCCAGTACCTCATTTACATAAGCATCAATCTGCACTGTTGTAGGCACATATGCTGCATCGGCATCGGCAGCACCAAACGCCATGACTTTACCGATAGACTCACGAATACCTGCCTCGAGGGATGTGCGTGCACTTGCCGCATCTCCGCCAGCCAATTTGGCTTCCGCAATCATGAAGTGCACGTAGGACGCAAGTATAATAGGATGAATACCCTGTCCTTTCAGACCATCTGTACCTCCGTTGGATACTTGTGCACAATCATCTCCATCAAATTTTCCTCCCACAGGATAGATTCCCGTTGTTGTCCTTTTAAGATCATCAGGCGGGATACCACTATCATCACCATGGTCACGTCCCCAATAGCCGCCATACTCCTGATTTGGATCACCCCAATCTAAAGAAGCAGTACAATATGGGAATCCATCAGGCCAATGGAACGGATACGGCTGAAACTGGCATCCGAGCGTAAATGAATTCTCGTCTGTCTCATCGCAATCCTGGCGATAGAAAAAGTACCTGATCCTTGGATCTTCATTCTCCTTTTCACCAAACATCGTCCACATTACGTAATTTGACATATACACCGACGGACCTCCGGATTCATAAGCATCGGCATAGCCTGGATGTCTGGAGTCTGGCGCTGATCTATTGTTGCCATAGTTAAACTGAAAGTCGTCAGCCCTTGCAGAGATGTAATTGTTGGCATTAATAATATTATTAATCTCTGTCAATGAGTTGCTGTTAACAAATCTCGTCGTGAGATAATATCGCAGCTTCAAAGTATTTGCCAGCTTCAGCCATTTTACCGGATCGCCCCCATAAAATAAGTCATTGACCAGTCTGTAGGATGCCGGAGTATTGGTCAGATCATCGATGCCACTGTTCAACACATCCAACGCCGCGTTATACACTGCCTCATCGTCATCCACAGTTGGAGAAAGTTTGTCTGTACCCTGGAGTGCATCGGAATACGGTATATCACCAAACATGTCCACGAGTGTAAACAGGAGGTAAGCCTTAATTACTTTTGCCACACCGCTATACCCGGGAATTCCGTCTGCAGTTGCCTTGTCGATCACGACATTGATGTCTGGTAGCAAGGTTGAGTAAAACTGACCCCAAATGAAATCATATGTCTCCGGGCCGTCGGCAAACGCATAAAACTGACTGCCTTGCATGGCTATATGTCTTATGAAAGGTGAGGTGACATCTGTGACCCCCTGGTATGTTAAGTTAACATAAGTATCCGCAATCTCAACGAATATATTATTCATTAAGAGTTCGATACTGGCGTTCTCAGGTGTCACAGCATTCGGATCGCTCAGGAGATCCAAATCGCAGGATGATACGAACCCTACGATCAGCATCATTGTGATAAATCTATATATCTTTTTCATTGATTACTCTTTTAGAAATTAGAATGTAAATCTCAGGCTGCCGCCAAATTGTTTGGATGTTGGCACGTTCATCAACTCAAATCCGCGTGCATTTCCAACACCAGTTCCGGAGAGTTCTGGGTCAAAATTCGCACCCTTCGGAAAACCCAAAGCCCTGAACCACATATTCTGACCTGAGAGTGTAAGACTTACAGATCCAAACGGCGATTTATCCAATACCTTAGCCGGGAGCTCAAATGATAATGCGACCTCACGCAACTTGACATAGCTTGCATCATAAATACGCATCTCATCGATAAATACACCACCATTTGTCCAGTAGTGCGAAGTAGAATTGATTTGCACAGTATTTGGTGATCCATCAGCCTGTACACCAGGAGCAATTACAGGAACAAAGCGGTCGAAATCTGTTTCCTGCAAAATACCGCGACCCATCAATGTCGACGGAGTGGTTGCATACATACTGCCACCATCTGAGTATGAAATCAAACCCGATACACTGATGAACTTCCATGACATGTTCAGACCACCATTTAACTGATAGTTTGGATTAGGATCGCCAAGTACCTGGAGACTGTTATCCACAACATAGGTGCCAGAAGTGGAGACAAGCAGTCCGCCATTCTCATGCCGCTGAATCTTTTGACCCTCGATAACACCGTAGGGCTCGCCAGGAACGATGAAACTTCCAAGTGTTGTATACAGTCCAAGCAGATTCAGTTTATCAACACCTTCGATAATCTTGTCTACTGTGTTATTGTTCTTGGTAAAGTTGCCGAAAAGACCTAACACAAATGAAGCAGAACGGACCGGAGTCAGGTTGACACCCAACTCAATTCCCCTGTTGCTCACTTCTGCTGCATTTACAGTAGTCAAAGTACCACCTGTAGATGGAT
This sequence comes from Saprospiraceae bacterium, assembly GCA_035292505.1. Lineage (GTDB taxonomy): Bacteria > Bacteroidota > Bacteroidia > Chitinophagales > Saprospiraceae > DATDQA01. The sequence goes on from DATDQA010000022.1 coordinate 39,059, forward strand.
CGAGATCCAATGGAATAATCAGATCTGTTGAGTTTTTGTCATAGAGTGAGAGGTCAATACCAATTCTGTTGTCGAAGAACTTAGCCTCCACACCAAACTCGATTTCTTTGTGCAATTCCGGTGTCAGATTTGGATTGCCAAATACGTCGCTCACGGAGTTCGTATTGATATTCGTTCCTCCTGCACTAACAAACTCTTTAGCAACGGTCGCCAGGATATTTCTTGTGGAATACGGGTCCGGATAACCAGCGGACGTACCATACCCGATCCTGAATTTCAAATAGTTCAACACATTCCCCTGCAGGCCGTCGAATGCATCTGTGGGCACGAAGGCGATACTTGCACTTGGATAGAAAATCGTTCTGTTTTCTTCCTCAAGTGTCGAAGTCCAGTCATTTCGTCCCTGAAGGTTCAGGTAAAAGAAATCCTTAAAGCCAAAGGTCAGGGCTGCATAGGCTCCAACGAGCTTTTCATCTTCGATATATGATTCATTTTCATGCGTGATAAAATTGCTATGCTCAAGAAGACCATATACAAACTGATTTGAGCTGTTTGTATAGGTCTCATCTCTATTGTCGCCTCTGTAATTCACACCGACCAATGCATCCACATCGAAACTCTGGGTAATATCTGTCTGGAATGCCAAATTCAGGTTGTGGTCCTGAATAAAGTTTTGTCTCAGAGAAGTCTCTAAAAGGCCGTCGGGAATCTGAGTTCCATTTCTGTTGACTTCATACCGGTACCTCTGGTTATACTGGTCAATACCCACGCGATAGTTAAGGCTTAGGCCGTCAGTGATATCATAACCCACGCTAATGGTTCCAAAGAAACGGTCAACAAACTCCTTGTCAGAAGTGTTTTCGAGTGTCCAGATCGGATGCTGAATATCATTGCCACCACGGTAGAAGATAGACTTGTGATCGGGTGTTTCATGTATCAGACCGAAGATCGGTATGCTTCTCGGTACGTAAAATACATTGGAGAAAAGAGAGGCAGCACCTCCATCCGGATTTGAACTCGTGCTTATCCCGGCAGGGGGTGCAACGCGATCCATATTGATATAGTTGAAAGTCGCACTCAGCCGGACATTATTAGCAAGTCTCGTGTGTGCACCCAGGCTGAAGTTGTGTCTCTTCAGGTTGCTCAAGGGCACAAAACCGCCTTCATCCCTGTATGCATAGCTTGCGTTGATGGTCGTACCGTCTGAAATCCGGTTTGAAAGAGAAACCGATGTATTACTGATCAACCCTGTTTCAAAGAATTCCTGAAGGTTGTCATACGCCTTATAGGGCAGTCGCGCTCCGATGTACTCCGGATAGATGCCACGTAGAGCAGATCTGTCGTATGGATGCGGAATCGCTCCATCAGCACCAATCCCATATTTACCGGGTGAGTCAAAAGGAGCACCCCAATTTGAAAACGCTGCTGATGCGCTATTGTCAAAGCCGTTCCCATAGAGATCCTGATCATCAGGAAGACTTGCGATTTGATTTGCATAGAGCCCTTGTTCGATGGAGATGTTGAATTTTTTATTCACATCGCGGTCACTACCGGTTTTGGTAGTAATCAGGATGACTCCATTCCGACCTTGTTCACCATACAATACAGTAGCACTTAGCCCTTTCAGTACGCTGATCTCGGCAATGTTTTTCGGATCCAGATCGAGAAAACGGCTGGAAGCAGCTGCGTTCCCTGAATTTGCATCACGGTCTGCGTCAGTTCCACTTCCGAATGGAACACCGTCTACAACAAATAACGGTTGATTTGTTCCGGAGATAGAAGACAAACCACGAATTGTCACATTCGTACCACTTCCTGCTAAACCGCTGGAGGCAACAATGTCAACTCCCGGTACTTTGCCACGTAACACACGGGCTACATCGGCTTCAGGTCTTAACTCAAGGTCAGCATCACTAATTGTTGTGACTGCATATCCAAGCGCTTTCTTCTCGCGCTTGATACCGAGTCCTGTGACGACTACCTCGCCAAGTTCGACACCTTCAGACATGGTGATGTTGATCACGCTTTGTCCACCGATTTCGAGTTCCTGAGTAGAATAACCCGTGTAAGTAATTACAAGGGTCGTACCGCCATCAGGCAAGGTCAGACTGTAGTTGCCGTCAAAATCAGTGACGGTTCCTACGGTCGTGCCCTTCACGACGACGTTTGCTCCGATCAGGGGGACGCCTTGGTCATCGGCGACCTGACCGGATACAGTCCTCTGCGCTATGGACAAACCAAAGGCGCAAAACACTGTCACTAATAACAGTGAAAGTCTTTTCATACAAATCTGGTTTTGTTATGTAATGAATTGATTACCAATTCCTTTGGGTATAATCACAACTCCTTCACCTCACTAATCCTACCCTAAAATCCAATCTGGTCGCGCCAAAACTAAGCTTTTCTTCAAAAAAACCTAACTCTGAATTTGCAAATCCTTAACATGAATCCTTAAGGAAGCTTTACTGAATTCTTAACGACCTGTAAGTGATTTCGATGCCAGATGTGAACAACTTTGACCGTCTTTTTCGCCAGTCTGACGGAATAAGGCCCCATTTGGTCGCCCAAATCACTATTCGTCCTGGCTCACAAACTGTGATTCAGCCGAGGACTGCAGGCATCTTCGATACATGGCGATCACATTGCGCAAACCAAAATACAGAGCATCCGATATCAGTGCATGACCTATGGATACTTCAAGAACTGATGGAATGTGGAGCCGGTAAAACGTGAGGTTTAGGAGATTCAGGTCATGCCCCGCATTTACTCCCAGATGCAATGCCAACGCAGTTTTCTCCGCTAAAAGATGATTTTGGATCGCGGATGTGGGATTTTGTACATACTCCTGTGCATATTTCCCAGTGTATAATTCTACGCGTTGGGCTCCTACTTCAGCAGCACCCTCTACCATAAGGATGTCGGGATCAACAAAAATCGAGACTCGAATCCCCTTTCTGTTTAACGACGCAATAACCTCCGTGAGGAATGACTTATGAGTCTTGGTATCCCAGCCCTTGCTTGAAGTAAGGACTCCGGGAGGATCGGGGACTAGAGTACACTGCGTTGGACAGACATCTAGAACCAGATCCATGAAGCGCTTATCAGGGTAGCCTTCTACATTCAACTCTGTCTTCAGGATAGGTTTCAGATCCCTCACATCCTGATACCGGATGTGACGTTCGTCAGGTCGAGGGTGCACAGTGATCCCTTGCGCGCCATAGGATTCACAGTCAAGGACAAATTGTAGGACATCTGGTAGATTGCCTCCTCTGCTATTTCGCAGGAGCGCCACTTTATTGATGTTTACGCTGAGTCTAGTCATGGCTTAAAAATCAGGATTAATTCTTTACTTGCACGAAAGCAGTCGGCAATCTGACTGAGAACTGAAAGCAGAAGACTGTGATCTGACATTGCCAACAACAACAGCGAACAACCAACTGTTTAGAAAACAATGCATCCTCTCCTGAAAATATTTGTGCTGATCGCTTTACTTGGAGCTGGTACCTTTCTTGCTTCTCTCTGCATGATCGTGATCGCTGTAATACAAGGCATAGACATTACTGTATTTATGAACACATTGTTATCGGGTGAAGGAGAATTTCCAAAATCAGTGTTGAGAGGGATGTTGTGGGCGCAAGCCATCGCAGGTTTTATTTTACCGGCGTTTCTGTTTGCATGGATATTCTATAGGAAGCAGTGGTTGAAATATTTTGAATTGGCGACGTCCCCACCTCTGCTCACAATTACATTTGCAATCATTGCTTTATTTGCTGCATATCCACTCGTTCAATTGTCGTATGAAGTCAATTCAGCGTTGCCATTACCGCAGTGGATGACGACCCTGGAAAATAACGCTGTAGAAATTTTACAGGATATTCTTGCTATGGAAAGTGTTGCTAGCTTTCTCATGACACTTTTATTGGTTGCGATCCTTCCTGGTATCGGAGAAGAACTGGTATTTCGTGGTATCCTGCAGCGACAATTTCAGGAATGGACAAAACGTCCCGTCCTATCAGTCTGGATTGCCGCAATTATTTTCAGTGCTATTCACATGCAGTTTGAAGGATTTCTGCCACGGGTTGCGCTGGGTGCCCTTTTGGGTTTTGTGTATTTGTGGTCGAATAATCTTTGGGTACCTATCATCGTCCATGCTGTAAACAATGGTGTGCAGGTTGCGGTATTGTACATTTCCGGAGTTGATCTCAGTGATGTGGAGGAGTCATCCATGCGTCTTAATGCATGGATCATTTTGATTTCGGTCGTTGTATTGTATCTCTGTGCGAAGATGATCATGAAGTCAAAACGGACATATGGCAACTAGTGAACTCCGTCAGCGTGTCATCACGGGCCTGGCTATTGGTCTTGTGATCATCGGTGCAACGTTGACAGGCATCATACCGACGTTTATTCTGATTGTGCTCATCATTATGGGCAGTATTCTGGAGTTCTATCGCCTACAGCTTACACGAATGCGGAATGCGAATATTTTAATACCATCCCTGATAAGCATTACTCCGTTGTTGGCCATGATGATGATCTCGGTCCAGCAAAGCGCAATGATATCTGCACAGTTGCGTGGTTGGTGGCTGACATTGCTGGCGATCTCCCTGATGCTCTATTTTATTACCCAGTTGAAATCCGAATTACAGGACATTGAGAATCGCTTGATGATCTTTAGTACATCAATTTTATTATTCACGATACCCGGCTGTGCTGCAATCTATCTTAGTACGATCTCTCCTAAGCTTCTTCTGGGGACATTCATTCTGATCTGGAGCAGCGATGTGTTTGCGTATTTCGGTGGCAAGGCGTTTGGCAGGTATAAACTTGCACCATTGATCAGCCCAAAGAAGACCTGGGAAGGTCTGATATCAGGACTCTTGAGTACCGGGCTTGCTGCATGGGGCTTGAGCGTATTGTTTCCTGAGAATATATTAAAGGACTGGCTCATCACAGGGCTTCTTGTCGTGATATTCGGAACACTTGGTGATCTTCTGCAGAGTGCCATCAAACGCGCTGTTGGAGTAAAAGACTCTGGTAGCCTACTGCCAGGCCATGGAGGAATGTGGGACAGGTTTGATTCTTTTTTGGGTTGTATTCCGTGGGTGGGGGCATATTATTTGTTGATGTAATTGGCTTTTATATGTGGGAAGTTTTTTTTTTACAACCGTGCATTTCGGCAGTCGGTAGATGAATAAAATCACGCACCTTAAGACTGATGGGTCGGGATGTATTCGCGCTCCTGAGAATGAGATTTCTCACCATATAATTAAAACGTGATTAAGAAATTTGCAACCATGAAACTACATCGGGAAGGTCGGGTGACATTGTTCTATTTCGCAGGGATTCTATGTACGATTGTCCTTGCGTTGATATTCGCTGTCGGCTTTACAATAAGCACAACTGTTTTATTTGTACTGATAGCAATACTCTATGCCTTTTTATTGAATTTCTTCCGCAATCCTGTTCGCACCATTAAACAGAAAGATGATCGGTTCGTCTATGCACCAGCAGATGGCAAAATCGTTGCGATAGAAGAAACAACCGAGTCAGAATACTTCCATGACCGCCGTATCCAGGTATCGATCTTCATGTCACCTCTCAATGTACATGTGAATCGTTGTCCTGTAGGAGGAAAGATTAGTTATCAGAAATATCATCCGGGCAAATATCTCATCGCCTGGCATCCGAAATCCTCATTAGAGAATGAACGCAATACAGTAGTCATCGATCAGGGAAAGTTTCAGATCCTGATAAGACAGATTGCAGGTGCCCTGGCAAGACGTATCAGTTGTTACGCACAGAAAGGCGAACAATTTCAGCAAGGAGATGAACTTGGTTTTATCAAATTCGGCTCGCGGGTGGATGTCTTTCTACCATTAGATGCTAAGATCAACGTGCGTATCGAGCAGAAGGTCATGGGTAATGTGGATGTACTAGCCGAAATAAAATAGTGCATTACGATTTTGAGCTACAAGTTGCGAGTTGAAGTTGTGCACTTGAGTTTGTGTTTTCTTTCTCGCATTCTCACCTTCTCACTTTCTCGCGTGTCTCACACCTCCGGTCTCATCTGAGGGAAGAAAAGCACCTCCTGAATTGATGACTGATTCACCAGGATCATTGTAAGCCTGTCCATTCCAATCCCAAGCCCTGCCGTCGGTGGCATCCCATATTCAAGAGCACGCAAAAAGTCCTCATCAAGTGTCATTGCTTCCTCATCACCACGTTTACCGAGATCGAGTTGTTCCTCAAAGCGGGCACGCTGATCCAGAGGATCATTGAGTTCTGAGAACGCATTGGCAATTTCAGTACAATTACAGAAGGCTTCGAATCTTTCAACGAGTCCTTCTTTACTCCTGTGTTTCTTTGCTAATGGAGACATCTCCACGGGATAGTCCGTGATAAAGGTAGGTTGCACTAAATGCGGCTGACACATTTCACTGAAGATTTCATCAATGATCTTTCCTTTTGCCATCATCGGCTCAAGGTGCACTTTTAATTCGTGCGCCAATGACCTGAGTTGTTGTTCATTCATCGTACTGATGTCTTTCCCTGTGTGTGCTGCAATTGCTTCATACATCGACATCCGCTTCCAGGGTCTTTTGAAATCAACGGTATTACTTCCTACAGTGATCACAGAAGTGCCATGAAGTCCTAAAACACATTTCTCAATCATCTCTTCGACAAGTTCCATCATCCAGATATAGTCTTTGTAGGCAACATAGAGTTCTATCTGAGTGAACTCAGGATTGTGAAAGCGATCCATGCCTTCATTGCGAAAATCCTTTGAAAACTCATACACTCCATCATAACCTCCGACGATAAGTCTCTTGAGATAGAGTTCATTGGCGATACGGAGATAGAGGGTCATGTCGAGCGTATTGTGGTATGTCTTGAAAGGTCTTGCTGCTGCTCCACCATAGAGGGGTTGCAATATCGGTGTCTCTACCTCGACGTAGCCTTTCGCATTCAGATATTCACGCATGATCTGATAAATCTGTGTGCGTTTAATAAAGATGTCACGGACATGCGCATTGACAATCAAATCGACATAGCGCCTTCTGTACCTTAATTCCGGATCAGAAAAAGTATCATGTGTGACACCTTCCGCATCCACTTTCACGACGGGTAATGGACGAAGTGCTTTACTCAGGAGTTTGAATTCTTTGACACGTACGGAAATCTCACCGGTCTGGGTGCGGAATACTGTACCGGCCACACCCAGAAAATCGCCGAGATCGAGATACCTCTTGAAGAAATCATTGTACAAGGCCTTATCCTCATCGGGACAGATTTCATCCCGGACGACATAGATCTGGATCCTGCCACTGCTATCTTGAAGTTCTGCAAAAGAAGCTTTTCCCATTACTCTTGTCATCATCATCCTGCCCGCGATGCGCACAATACCAAGCGACTCCGGAGAAGATTCAAATAACAGTTTTACTTCACTTGCATGATGAGTGACGTCGAAGATATCCGCCGGAAATGGATCAATGCCCATATCCATAATATGTTTCAGGTTCTCGCGCCGGACGATTTCCTGTTCTGACAGTTTCATGCTTGAATTGTATTCGTGTAAAGGGCGCTAAAATAAGAAGGGCATGTTAAGGAAGTTTCTCGCAAAGGTATTCTCACGCAAAGCTGTAAAGATCGCAGGATGTTCAAGGTCGTAAAGATTTTCCCACGCAAGCTGCAAAGGTCGCCCCTGCGCGTCGTGATGTGAAATGAATTCCGTTTTGCGCCTTCGCGTCTTTGCGTGAAAATGACTCCCCCACCTTTCGCGTCTTTTTCTTTTTATTGTGCCCTTTCGCTTCTTTCGCGAATATATTCCATTCGCGGACGTATTTTCGGCACCAATCCTTCTTCCATTGGAAAAATCAAACCAACCCCAATATATCGAAGTTGTCCTCCCAATCGCCCTACCGAAGCCATATACTTACCATGTCCCTCTTGAATTTCAAACCCGCATCCAGTATGGAATCCGTGTAGAAGTCCAGTTCGGAAAGTCGAAGCGCTATGCCGCTATCGTTGTAAGCACAGGTATGGCATCACCCGAATACAAAACCAAAGCAATCATCGATGTCATCGACGACACACCAGTGATCACTCGTCTGCAATATGCTTTCTGGCAATGGATGAGCGAATACTACTGCTGTACGATCGGTGATGTCATGAATGCTGCATTACCTGCCGCAATGAAGTTGTCCAGCGAGACAAGTGTCTATCTGATTCACCCACCCGAAGAAGATGATCTCATTGAACTATCTGCACATACACGTACGGTCATCGAAGCCTTGTCGCACCGCACAGAACTCACGTTGGATGAAATCCGGAAGCTGCTCGCAATACAATCCGTCCTTCCAGTCATTCATTTACTCTATGCGCGCGGATATATTGCTGTGAAGGAAGAACTCATCGACATTTACAAACCGAAGATCGAAAAGTATATCCGTCTCGCACCCCATTTCAGAAATGACGATAAGGCAATGCACGAAGCGCTCGACCTGACACTGCGATCGGAAAAACAAACGCAGGCACTTTTGCACCTCTTCAGACTTACGCGAAGCACACCAGAGGTTCTGCAAAAGACCGTTATCCATGCTGCAGAAATCGACACCAATGTCATCAAGGCTCTTGAGAAGAAGGGGATTCTCGAAGTTGTGTCCCGGGAGGAGAATCGCATTGAACTCGATGAGGATGAACCAACACCGGAGATCATGCTGAATCCGGATCAGGAGCAGGCATGTGAACGGATTCGAAATATCTGGACGGAGAAGCACGTCGTCCTTCTCCATGGTGTCACCGGCAGTGGTAAGACATGGGTGTACAAAAAGCTCTTGCAGGAAGCTCAACAACGTGGGCAACAAACGCTTTATCTCCTGCCTGAAATTGCGCTTACAGTACAAGTTGTACAGCGCTTGCGAAGAATCTTTGGAAATCAGATTGTGATCGCGCATTCCGCCTTAAGCAATAATGAACGTGTCGATCTCTGGAAGCGCGTGATGGAAGGCGCGCCCTTTATTCTTGGAGTGAGGTCAAGCGTGTTTTTACCCTTTAAAGACCTCGGCGTGATTGTTGTCGATGAAGAACATGATAGTTCCTTCAAACAAGCTGATCCCGCACCAAGATATCATGGAAGGGATGCCGCCATATATCTCGCGACGCTGTGTGATGCGCGTGTCCTACTCGGTAGTGCGACACCATCTATAGAGACCTTCTTCAATGCTAAGTTGGGGAAGTATGGTTTTGTAGAAATGCGTACACGCTACCTGGATGTACGCATGCCGGATATGCATCTCGTTGATCTCAGGAAACATCGCCTTGCAAAGAACTCACAGTTCTCACAAGTTCTTGTCGATGGCATCAAAAAAACACTCGATGCGCATCAACAGGTGATCATCTTCAAGAATAGAAGAGGATATGCTCCACTCGTCCGGTGTCAACTTTGCGGCTGGCATGCGATGTGTGATCAGTGTGATGTGAGTATGACCTATCACAAATTCAATAATAATCTGCACTGTCATCTCTGCGGATCGCAACGCCCTGTCCCTGTACAATGTCCCGCTTGCGGATCGACGGACATCATTCTCGAAGGTCATGGTACACAGAAGATTGAAGATGAACTGAAAGTGATCTTTCCGGATGCGCGCGTAGCCAGATTGGATTATGACAGCACCCGAAGTAAGTTTTCCTATCAGAAGATTATCGATGACTTCGAGCGACAAGCAGTTGATATTCTTGTTGGCACGCAGATGGTGACGAAAGGTTTAGACTTTGATCATGTGGGTCTGGTCGGGGTCGTACATGCCGATCAGCAATTATACTTCCCACATTTCCGTGCCCTGGAACGCACTTTCCAACTCCTCGTACAAGTGAGTGGACGTGCAGGTCGCAAAGAAACCGCGGGCAATGTCATTGTCCAGACATACAATCCATCGCATGCTGTGTTTGCAGATGTTGGATTCAATGATTATCTCTCCTTCTACAACCGCGAGATCGCAGAACGTGAACACTGGGCCTATCCACCCTTTGTCCACCTCATCAAAATCACCGTGAAACATCCGGACAGGCATGTCGTCCGGCAGGCAGCTGGTGAACTCGCAAAGCGTCTTCGCCTGCGCATCACACGCGGTGTTCTTGGTCCTGCAGAACCACGTATCGGGAAAGTGCGAAATCAGTACATTATGAATCTCGGACTGAAGATCGGTCGTGTGACCGGACGAAGTAGTCAGATGAAAGCGATAGTTCTGGAGGAGATTACGACACTGAAGAGACAGAAAGGGATGACGACGGTGCGGGTGAATGTGGATGTAGATCCCGGTTGAGGAAATTTTCAATTCCTGCCTGCCGGTGCCACAGGCATCCCGTTGGGGCAGGCAAGGCTTGATTCGCAATTGTCAATTCATCAAGACTTGCCTTATAGCAGTAGAAAATCGAGAATCGCCGTGGAGATAGGGGGATTCGAACCCCCGACTTCTTGCATGCCATGCAAGCACTCTAGCCAACTGAGCTATATCCCCTTTATGAAGCCAGAAAGATACTGATATCCCATTACCATGTAAATGGTTTGCCGGATATTGCAGTAGGAAACAAGTCTGATGAATATCATTTACCGGATCCGTGGCATATGTCGATTGTGCAATCTCTTTGTGTTCACACTATACTATCTGATCCTCACTGTCAGGGGTGTGAGGTCAGGTATAAGTATCGCTGAAGGCCTGGAGATCAGGAGGAAATGGAGTGAGGGCTTCGTGAAGCGTCTGGGGTTCAGGATCGAGTGGGAAGGATCCTTTTCTGAAGATGAGACATATCTTTTTGTAGGTAATCATCGGTGCTCTCTGGATCCGCAGGTAGTGATGGCAAAGATCAAAGCATTCCCCGTCTCACGCGCAGAGGTACGTAACTGGCCTCTGGTCGGTAAAGGATCAGCAGCAACAGGAATCATCTTCGTCGATAAGTCCAGCAAGGAATCGCGCAGCCAGGTAAAATCTATCCTGCTTGATGAAATGCGCAAAGGGAATAGTGTCTTAATTTTTCCGGAAGGACAAACGAATATCAATCCCACAACGACAACATTCCAAAAAGGATCTTTCGAACAAGCTGCTACAGGAGGATTCAGCGTTGTGCCTTTCGTGATAGAATACAAGGATACCCGTGACTATTGGGATCACACGGATAGTTTCGCCGTCCATCTGATCAAGCGTTTCGGCAAGCCGGTCACACATGTCAAGGTCGTCTTTGGCCCATCCCTAGCATCAGAAAATGCCTGGACATTACTCCGGAGTTCACAAAAATGGATCGATGACAAGATTATGGAAGTACGCGAGAAATGGGATAGCTCAGCACAAGTATAAGATATCTTCTCAGAACAAATATCACCCGATCTGCTCGACCTCTGCTCGTAGCTTATCTCTTTCTTTCAATATTGTTCAATGTCCGATCATGGACACCTTATGTGAAATGAGATGATGTTGGCCTGGACACTGATAGGCCTATTTTAAAATGAAAAGGCACCGAAACAAGCTCAGTGCCTTTTCACTTTCGTAGCGGAGGCAGGACTTGAACCTGCGACCTTCGGGTTATGAGCCCGACGAGCTACCAACTGCTCCACTCCGCGATGTAATTTCCAGGTTCAATCTCTTTTTTGAACCTTCGTTAAGCCTTATATATCCGACGAGCTACTCCCGCTGTACAGTGGAAGTCCACTCCGTGGTATAGCCTTTTTTGATTAAGGGAGTGCAAATATAGCACATTTTGGATGGCTCAAAGCTGCCTGTAAATCGCTGTGAAGCTTACTTTTTGCTCTCGGGACTCTTAATTGTTTAGCAGTGTTTCAACGCCGCGGGGAGTTGTTGATGTATTTCGCCCCGGGATTTCTGCCTCATCCTTCCGAATCTTCAGGGTATTACTTTGAGTTTTCACCCTGTCCATTTCTTCTGAAAGGGCCGCCGGTGAGGGGCCGGTTATCCTCTGATGACATTCGAGTATGTGTTTGAGCTTCCTACTTCCCTTTTCCCTGAAACAACACAAGAATCGTATAAAACAGAATCTTGAAATCCAAACCCAATGACATATTTTCGATATAGAGAATGTCGAACTTCAGCCTCTGTACCATCTGATCTACGGTCGACGCATAGCCGTATTTCACCTGGCCCCATGAGGTGATACCCGGACGCACTTTGAGCAAGTGTTTGTAGTGTGGCGCTCGTTGCATGATTTGGTCTATAAAGTATGCGCGTTCAGGTCTCGGGCCGACAAGTGACATCTCGCCTTTTAGTACATTCCAGAACTGCGGAATCTCATCAAGCCTCCATTTCCGCATTTTCGCTCCCCAGGGTGTACAACGCTCATCTTCTTCATGTGAAAGTTGGGGACCATTCGTCTCCGCATTATTGTACATAGATCGGAACTTATGGATCCTGAATGGTTTCCCATTCAATCCAATGCGATCCTGCGAGTAAATAACCGGACCTGGCGAAGATAGCTTGACACGTAACGCCACATAGATAAATACCGGAAGGAGTACCAACATGAGGAGTGCGCTGACAATGACATCAATTAACCGCTTCAACAAAATCTCCCACAAGGGCATCAGGCCATGCTTGATCTCGATGAATACTGCACCATATGGATAATTCATCTTCACCGTGCCGAGCATGATGTCGTACATGTCAGGGATGATTTTTGTCAGGACGCGATCGTCATAGTCGAATAGTGTGTTGAGGATGCCGGAAAGCTTACCGTGCTCAGAGGTTTCGATGGCAATAATCGCCTCCTCGACATTATGCTGATCAATGACAGTGTTAAGTGTTTTGACGGTCCCCAGTTTCGGCAGTCGCTTCTCCAAGGAATTCTCGCTATAGCCATTAGCATCGATAAATCCAATAAAGTGATTTCCAAGACTTCTTTTGCGCGAAATGATTTCCTCATACAGTTCCACAGCTTTCTGATTTCCTCCAATGATGATCGTGTTGTAAGAAATCTTTCCACTCTTGAGCCTGTTGCTCGCCCATGTCAGAATAATCATCCTGCTCAACACAGTAAGGCTGAAGTGCAATACAAACAAAACCAGCAAGGAGGAAATATAATCGGAACGTCCCATCACGAAATCGTCCAGAATCAATGTAAAGAACAAGATCAATACTCCGCTGAAAGACAGGAAAAAGGTTCGTGCGAGGGTTGTAAACCGCGACAGTCGATAGATGTCCCGATATCTGTCGAAGACCCAGTAAAACAGGATCCATCCAAAAGGCACGATGAAAACACTATACCAGAAGTTCATATCCTGCCATAGTCCTTCTTCAATCGTTTTGCCCTCCCGGGATGCACGATAGATATAGAAGCATGTCCACGCGAGCATTGCTGCGAGAAAATCTGCGCAGGCATAGAGAAACATATGGAACATGCGCCGTCTCTTCATTGGGCTATATGCACGAGCTTCATGTTATCAAGAAAAATTTCGGACCGTTCCAGGGCAGAATCATGTGCAGCCGTATACAACACCTGGTAGCCGTCCAATTGCGATGCCCGAAAAGCTGGGGTTAATTCAACATAGACTTTATTCCAATCTTCCTGTGGTCTCAATACCAGAATGGAAACAGATGCCGGCTCAATGCCCTGGCCATGCCCCACAAGTCCTATGCTGAATTCAACATTGTTTTTGTAATGCAATTCGAGATAAACAGGAGTACCATTCACAGGAAGATCTGTGAGAACAGGAACACTGGCGACCTGTATAAAATCAGCGTCATTTGTGAGTACAATCCTTCCAGAGCCATTCCCTTCAAAAGCACCGTCCGCAATCCGCTCTACAAACGTTGCAGGGTCATCATCAAGATCATCCGTGAGACGGTGCGAAGATTCGAAATCCTCAATGTATGCGATTATCGCATTTGACCTGTACCGTGTGTGCATATCGATCGTGAGAGTCTCCCCGGGAATGAGAGTTGCGGAGATCGTATAAGGTTCGAAAAACGGGTAAAAGTCCGCGGTGGATTGAATACCGTTCACACGAATACCAGGAAAGAGCATCAATTCCACCTGTCCTGATGCGATCAACGGAATAACAGCTGGAACGCTATAGGCACCGACGAAATTATCATTGAAGTATACCCATACTTCTCCAAATTTCTGCCGTGTGGTTCCCGTTCCTGAAACCGGCTCAACGGTAATCTGATCTACCTGGATATAAGCCGGCACCGGGTCTGCAGGATTGATGATGTCGCAGCCCGAGATGATCGCAATCAACGCAATAAGCGTGAGGTTACAGATGAAATTGTTTGCTGCTTGCATCAATTGCTTCTAAAATTTTTTGTATCGCATCAAGTGAGGCAATACCGTCATCGATGGTGACATCGGGTGTTCTGTCTTCTATAATCGCCAAAGCAAAACGCTGCAACTCTGTCTGGATTGCATTTACTGCCTTTACTTCCGGCTTTATACGTTGAATCCATTTCGTCTTGCCCTGGAATGACACTGGCAGTACAAACCCTTGCATCTCCACAGGCTGCTCATCATACATCCTGACAATCTCCGTTTCTTTCTCTAAAAAATCAATACTCATATAAGCGTCACGTTGGAAGAGCCGCAACTTGCGCATACTCTTGAGACTGATTCTGCTGGCTGTGAGGTTGGCAACAGCGCCATTGTCAAAGGTAATCCTTGCATTGCAGATATCATGCTGTTCGCTGACCACAGAAACACCATTTGCCTGAATACTTACAATTTCTCCCGGGATCAGCTCTCTGACGATGTCCAGGTCATGAATCATCAGGTCATGCACCACGCTCACCTCAGTGCCACGTGGATTAAATTGCGCCAGCCTGTGCCCTTCGATGAACATCGGACGTGGATTCCAGGCTTTCGCCGCCTGGAAAGCCGGGTTATAACGTTCTACATGTCCAACCTGGATTTTCAGGTTCTTCTTTTCGGCAAGTGATTTCAATTCTCTCGCTTCTGTGGCCAGATCAGTCACTGGTTTCTCCGCAAAGACATGACAACCTCCTTCCAATCCTGCATGGATGAGCCGGTGATGTGTCGGGGTTGGAGAGACGATGTCAATGACTTCACATGCTGCAATGAGCAGATCCGGCTCTTCAAAATGAGCCAATTCAAATTCAGTACTGACGAGTTTTTGCGTATCCGGATTAGGATCATGAAATCCTACGATTGTATACTCAGGGATACCTTGCAGACACTTCAGGTGGATTTTCCCAAGATGACCGGCGCCAAATACTCCAATACGTAACGGTGTTCTCATAGTTTTTCGCTCATAATTCATAGTTAATGGTTCCGCAGAAGCACAAAACCGAAGATGATCACCAATACGACAAATACTGTAGCCATCCACATGGTGAGACGCATATTCCTGCAAAACGTTGTGATGGATACACGCATATGCGGATATCTGTCTATCATGGATTGCATGCGTATTTCAGAAAAGATTTCTGCAGTACCAAAGTCAATCCTGTTATCTATCAGGATCCGATAATGTCTGAAGATCTTCACCCTGAAGTAGACATTGAGGAGAAAAAAGCCAGCAAACAGAACTGCCAGGATTCCAAAGATCGGCTTCACCTTTAAGATGCTTTGCAAGTTTTCAGATCCCGGTGAAGATAACGAAGCATACGTTTGCCGGATAATCGACATGATCACGAATCAACATGTGCCGCCTTTTCCACAAATACCTTCGCATGTCGGAATGCAGCTTCAAGACCAGATGGATCACTGCCACCAGCACTTGCGTAAAAAGGTTGGCCACCTCCCCCACCTTTGACATGCTTTGCAAGTTCGCGGATCATCTTTGATGCATCCAATAGACGGGCATCTACAAGTTGTTTGCTGATACCCAGATGTAAATACACCTTTCCATGATCCACACATCCCAGAAGTACAACTGTATTTGGCATCATGGCGGTGAGTCGAAAGACAAGATCTTTAAATGCTTTTGCATCAGTTACGGATACTTCCCGTATAATGCATGTGATTGTTCCGACCTTTTCAGCATTGACAGAAAGTTCTTTTTCAAGTATCGCAACTTTTTCACGCTGAAGATCTTCAATCTGTTTTCGCAGTTGTTTATTCTCGTCCAGGAGATTGTTCAGGTTGCCGATAAGATCAGCAGGATGTTTGAGTATCGCAGATACTTCTTCGAGTCGATGCAGCTTTTCATTCACAAATTCTTCAGCAGCATCGGCAGTCACGGCTTCAATCCGTCGCACACCGGCTGCAATAGCTGATTCCGATATGATTTTAAGGAGCCCGATCTTGCCGGTATTCGATACATGACAGCCACCGCACAATTCGATGCTGTATGCGGGATCAAAAGTGATCATCCGAACAACATCACCGTATTTCTCACCAAAGAGCATCATGGCGCCGGCCTCTTTTGCTTTTTCAATAGGTACCCGCTCCTCTTTTCTCGCCACATTGCTGCGTATCTTTTCATTGACCAGTTTCTCCACAGCTTGTATTTCTTCAGGGGTCATTTTCTGAAAATGCGAAAAGTCGAAGCGCAGATGTTTGTCATTGACCAGAGAACCCTTTTGTTGTACATGTGAGCCGAGTACTTTACGTAATGCCGCATGCAACAAGTGTGTCGCCGAGTGATTATTTTCGGTATGAAGTCGTTTAGTGCTGTCGATCTGTGCAGTCCAGTTGCCTTCTGTAATTGCAGGGATATTCTCAATGACAAGCAGTGGAAGCTCGTTTTCTTTGATGGTGTCCACCACGGGTATTTGGACTCCATCCATACTGAGCATACCTGTATCCCCTACCTGTCCACCTCCTTCAGGATAGAAGGGCGTTTTGTCCAAAACGACATGATAGATGCTACGTCCTTTTGCATTGACCTGCCGGTATTTCAAAATCTTCGCGCCTTCGACTATATGGTGATCATATCCGACAAATTCACTATTACCTTCCAGGAGCACGACCCAATCACCGAGTGTACGCTGTGCATCCTCACGCGAACGATTCTTCTGATCTGCAAGTGCTTTTTCGAAACCACCTGTATCTACATGATATCCGCGTTCCATAGCCATGAGTTGTGTAAGATCGAATGGAAAGCCATAGGTATCATAGAGTTCGAAGGCATCACTTCCCGCAATGATGCCATCTGCAACATCAAGAGTATCAAATCGGCGGATACCTGCATCGAGCGTGCGCAAGAATGATTGCTCTTCTTCGCGGATCACCTTTGCAATAAAATCTTCCTGAGCTGTGGCATCTGGAAATGTGTCGGAAAAATATTCTGCAAGCAATGGCATCAATCTGTACATGAGCGGTGCTCTCACGTCGAGAAATGTATAGTAATATCTCACTGCTCTTCGCAGAATTCGTCTCAGCACATATCCCGCGCCTGTATTTGAAGGAAGCTGACCATCCGCAATACCAAAGAACAGCGCACGTGCATGATCAGCAATGACACGCATGGCAATATCGGATTGTGACTTACCTGTATAATCGCCGGTATAGTCTATCCCCGTCGCTTGGGAAATGAAATGGAGATAGGGTTCAAAGATGTCCGTGTCATAATTTGACTTCTTGCCTTGCAATGCTCTTGTCAGACGTTCAAAGCCCAAGCCCGTATCGACATGTCTTTGCGGAAGAGGTTCAAGAGTGCCTTCTGCTTTCCTGTTGAATTGAATGAAGACAAGGTTCCAGAGTTCTACAACCTCCGGATCGCCCAAGTTCACTAATTGATCTCCGGACTTGTGTGCCCTTTCATTCTCTGCTCTGAGATCGTAGTGAATTTCTGAGCAAGGTCCACATGGACCTGATTCACCCATCTCCCAGAAGTTGTCCTTCTTTCCAAAATCAAGAATGCGATCATTTGCAATCCACTTCGTCCAATATTGTTTTGCTTCTGTATCCGCACTCAGGCCCTCCTCGATATCGCCTCCGAATACCGTGACATATATTCTATCTTTCTTCAGTCCATAGACTCCCGTCAACAGCTCCCATGCCCAGGCAATGGCTTCTTCCTTGAAGTAATCACCGAAAGACCAGTTACCGAGCATTTCAAACATGGTATGGTGATAACTGTCGCGGCCAACTTCTTCAAGATCATTGTGTTTACCGGATACCCGGAGGCATTTCTGAGTGTCCGTAATCCGTAAGGCAGTTGGTTTGCGATTGCCAAGGAAGAAATCCTTGAACTGATTCATTCCTGCATTTGTAAACATCAGC
This sequence comes from Saprospiraceae bacterium, assembly GCA_035292505.1. GTDB lineage: Bacteria > Bacteroidota > Bacteroidia > Chitinophagales > Saprospiraceae > DATDQA01. The sequence continues at coordinate 57,248 of DATDQA010000022.1, forward strand.
GTAGGATCATCCTTCACAACCATTGGTGCGGAGACTACAATCCGGTGCTGCTTTGATGCAAAAAAATCCAGAAAAGCCTGTCTTATCTTCTTCGAATCCAGCATTAACTTCTTATTGACAATGAGCCGGCAAAAATAACGTTTATCGCATCGTATCTGGTAACCACACGGGAAATACAGTGATTGCTTGTTGATTTGGAATGAAATGAATCCGGCATCCAGACGAGAATGACCCATATTCCATCAAAAACACAGGCAATTTTTCCGGGAATACGTTTGGATTCTCGTAAATGCGTTCTATTTTTGCGCATCTTCCCTGATCCCTGACATATCGGTTTTTAACTGTGGATCTATTACCAGGAGCTGACTGTAGAGCGATTGGTAACTAACTTGAGAACATTGTATATCTATTCTAATGAGCAGTCAGAAGTATTACTACAACTCCCATACGCTTCAGTTTGAGGAGTACCGCCTGCCCCTGAAAAAAAGATTCTATCGCTCAATCGGTCTTACCAGTGCGATTCTTGTGACGGCTTTTGGTGTCTATTTCCTCGTGTATATGTTTTTCCCGTCACAAAAAGAAAGAGCCTTATTGCGCGAGATAGATCAAATGAAGTATGAGTATGGGGTCGTGACTTCTCATTTGGATCAATTAGCCTCTCGTCTGGATCAAATTCAGGAACGAGATGCAGACGTGCACCGCTTTATGCTCGGTATGGAACCTATTGACTCTACGGTATGGGTAGCTGGTGTAGGCGGGTATGAGAGGTATGCTTCTCTGATGCAGTTTCGTCATAGCGGAGAGATGATGACCCAGACCAGGAGAAGAGTAGACCAGCTTGCACGACAGATGGAACTGCAGGCAAGTTCTCTTGATTCCATTGAAATAATGGCTCTTGAAAAGGAAGAGAAACTCGCTTCGATTCCCTCAATCAAACCTGTACGTATCGATCTGCTGAGACGTAATGTCACGCTGCTTTCAGGCTTTGGGATGAGGGTACATCCGATACATAAGGTGCGGAAAATGCATACTGGTATTGATTTCACAGCACCTACAGGGACAGCAATTCAGGCTACCGGAAACGGAGTCGTCACAGCAATCAAGGAAAGTGGTTCTGGCTATGGGCTTCATGTGATCCTTGATCATGGGTTCGACTATCAGACACTATATGGTCATTTGTCTGATGTGCATGTCAAGATCGGTGAGGAAGTGAAGAAAGGACAACAAATCGGTACGGTCGGTAGTTCTGGAACAGCGACGGCTCCACACTGTCATTACGAAGTACACTACAATGGTGTTCCTGTTGACCCCATTCATTATTGTCTTGACAGGCTTACACCACAAGAATATAAGTTGATAGTAGATCAGGCCGCAGTGGCCAATCAATCATTCGATTAATCTACTTCCTTTACCGTCGACTGCGCCGATTACGGTCATGATTTCTCTGCCACTGCCATTTACCGTCCTTTGTGGTAAAAAATAGAAATACCATAGACCCTTTGAAATCGCTTGTGGTTGAATTATTTTAAAACAGCTTTGAATGTGGACTCACGGTTTTTTTACCGTATGCGATCTTTATTAAAACTCGACTTGTCTCACTTTCGCTACCAATCGTGTTTATGCAATTACCGTATTTATCAGCATGTGATCTATTGATAGGACGTGTACACTTATTTCTCGTCGTCAGAGGGTAATGATTTACGGAGTTGCATGAGACCGTCTTTGACCTTTACGAGACGTGTGATGACTTCCTGCCGCGCCAGCAGGTTTTTCTTTTGTGCCTTGATTTCCAGCTTTGCGCCTTCGATCGTAAATCCTCTTTCTTTAAGCAAGTGGTGAATAATCAACAGTTGTTCGATATTCTCCTTCGTGAATCGGCGATCGCCTTTCTGGTTTTTGCGCGGACTCAGGAAATCGAACTCAGTCTCCCAATATCGAATCAGCGACTTAGATACTCCGAGCATAGCAGCTACCTCGCCGATGGAGTAATAGAGTTTCTCCAGTTTATGGATTTCGATCATACTTCAGGTTAAAATTGATTCTGTAAATCAAATCTTTACACAATCCAATTTCATGTATAACAAGAATTCAAATTTAGGAGATTCCTTGAATTAACCAAGTCTGGGTGTGACCGAAGAGGTTCTGCACTCGCAATGCAATTCGAGTTCTCTGCTTTGCTGCCTACAAATAAGTCAGATTGTATCCAACACATATGATAATTAACAAATGTACTTATGGTTGAAGATCTGCATATTGACATCAATAACATTGCACACTTGCGATTCTTCCTTATTGACCAAGGGCCATCCGGATGGCACAACTCCTCAGATCTTCTTCAACATTCGAAGCGATAATCACGGTCTTGTTTCTACCAAAGTGATCCAGCATGGCATGAAACCAGCGGATTCCCGAGGTATCGAGATTAGATGTTGGCTCATCCAGGAGGAGCAGGGATGCTTGTGTACAAAGGGCAAAGGCCAGACGGAGTCGCTGTTTCATACCGCTTGACATCAACTGTAGCTGTTGGTCAGCGCGAAACTCAAAATTCAGCTCCCTGCAAAAGGATGCGTATTCCGCGACGTCTGGATGGAAAGCCCTGAACTGACTGTGAAAACGGAACGCTTCCATAAGTGTCATCTCCTCAATCATCTCAGCATAAGGCGCTGTAAGGATCAAGTGCATAAAAAGTTTATCTGGGGAAATGTGGGCATTATCAATCAGATATCTGATCACGCCTTCCGACGGGTATAATGCCCCGGAAATGATCTTGAGCAATGTCGATTTACCCGCGCCATTCGGACCAGTGATCGCTACATGGGAATGAGACGGAATGACAGCTGAGAGGTTGCGGAACACCCAATGACTCGCATATCGTTTTGCCAGTCCGTCAATATGAACTTCCATTTAGCTGATTGGTATGCCGAAATCCCTTCATAATACCACGATCAGCCTTGCGCACAAAATCCAAGATCCGGTCGCGTTCAATAGAAGGTTCAATCGTTTTCTCTATGAGCTCCAAAGCTTTGGTGGTATTATTCCCCTGGACATAGAGAATGCGATAAATGTCCTGGATATGATTGATTTGAGAATTCGTGAATCCACGGCGTCGTAATCCAATAGAGTTCACACCCACATAGCAGAGGGGCTCACGCGCCGCTTTTACATATGGGGGCACATCCTTGCGCACTAACGAGCCTCCGCCTACCATGGCGTGCTCTCCTATCTTCACAAACTGATGTACCGCTGAAAGTCCACCGAGCACCGCATGGTCCCCAATATGAATATGTCCTGCGAGGCCAACACTGTTTGCGACAATACAATGCCTGCCAATGATACAGTCATGCGCTACATGTACGTATGCCATCAATAAACTTGAATCACCAATTCTGGTGACCATTCCAGCTCTGGTGCCGCGATTGAGCGTGCAATACTCCCTGATGGTGACGTTGTCCCCGATTTCAAGGAGAGAATGCTCTCCGCCGAATTTGAGGTCTTGTGGGATTGCACCGACCACTGCACCTGGAAAAATCCGACAGTTGCGTCCGATCCTGGTACCATCCATGATCGAAACGTTGGGTCCGATCCAGGTACCATCACCAATCACGACATCCTTCCCAATCGTGGTGAATGGACCAACTTCGACACCTTCTCCAATCTGTGCTTCAGGATGAATGATCTTCATTATCAGTTTTATTCTCCGATCTTTTGACGATCTGTGCTGTCAACTCTCCTTCAGAAACAATTTTGTTTCCGACATATGCCGTCCCAAACATATGGCATATTCCGCGACGAATGGGTGAAAGCAACTCCATTTTCAGTACAAGGACATCACCGGGCACCACTTTTGATTTGAATTTTGCCTGGTCAATTTTCAGGAAATATGTATCCCAATTCTCCGGATCTGGCTTTTGTGAAAGGACAAAGACACCACCGACTTGCGCTAATGCCTCTATCTGCAGGACGCCAGGAAAGACCGGATTATTGGGGAAATGTCCCTGGAAAAATGTTTCATTGAATGTCACGTTCTTCACACCTACCACATGTACATCACTGAGCTCTACGATCTTATCTACGAGTAGAAAAGGATATCTGTGCGGGAGCAAACGATGAATAGCCACGACATCATAAATCGGCGGTACATCAGGATCAATCTTCGGCTTACCCCGAAGTTTGCGCTGCTCCATGTATTTCCTTTTCAGGACTTTGGCAAACTGCACGTTTGCAGTGTGTCCTGGCTTAGTCGCCATAATCTTACCCTTGATAGGTCTTCCGATCAATGCAAGGTCACCCATCACATCGAGCAGTTTATGCCTCGCAGGTTCGTTCTCGAAATGAAGGTCAGTCGTATTCAGGATCCCTTCTTTCTCGACCTTCACACTTGGTTTATTGAGTTTCTTCGCAAGCTTCTCCAACTCTTCCTGACCCATCAGACGGTCCACAATCACAATCGCATTTGCCAGATCGCCTCCTTTGATCAGATTCTGACTTAGGAGCAAATCAAGTTCCCGCAGAAATACAAACGTGCGACATGGGGCAATTTCCACCTTGAACTCATCGATGCATTTGAGACTTGCATATTGATGGCCAAGAATGGGCGAATTGAAATCGATGAGTGTCGTGACTTCAAAATGATCTGATGGCAAGGCAATGAGTTCTGTTCCTGTTGACTCATCGGAATACCGAATGGGTTCGGTGATTTCAAAGTACTCACGATCCTCTTCGAGGTCTACGAGGCCAGCTTCTTCCACCATCTCCACAAAAGCCTGTGCACTACCATCCATGATTGGCACTTCGGGACCATCTATTTTGATGAGGACATTATCCACTCTCATACCCATGAGGGCAGCCATAACATGCTCTACAGTACTTACCTGAGCATGGCCAAATCTGATCGTCGTTCCCCGGTTTGTGGAAGACACATTGCCAACATCTGCACTCAATATCGGAGCATCTTTGAGGTCGATGCGTTGAAACCGGATGCCATGATTAGCAGGTGCAGGGTGAAATGTCATTTTCACTTCCTTACCACTATGCAACCCAATGCCCTTCAGGGATACCGGGTTATGAATCGTCTTTTGCTTCATTTCGTCAAAATCAAAAAAATCACTCCTGGTCAGTGTGGTTGTGTTTCCTTCAATACATTGATTTCGTGTTCGAGAGCTTCGATACGACGCAAGAGTGCCGGGAGTTCACGAAATATCGTATAAGATTGCAAGTAGTTACGATAGGGTAATGCAGGAGATCCATATACTTTTTCGCCACGTTCAGAAATAGAACCAGCCACTCCACTTTGTGCCTGTACTTGTACATGATCTGCCACCTCGATATGTCCCACAAATCCTGCCTGCCCGCCGACAAGGACATTGCGGCCAATTTTTGTTGAACCAGCGATCCCAGCCTGCGCAGCGACTACAGTATTCTGACCGATTTCCACATTATGCGCAACCTGGATGAGATTGTCCAGTTTCACTCCTTTGCGAATCAATGTCGATCCCATTGTGGCCCGGTCGACGACTGTATTGGCACCAATTTCTACATCCTCCTCGATGACAACATTGCCGACTTGGGCAATTTTGGTGTAGTGCCCGTTTTCTCCTTTCGAATATCCAAAACCGTCACTACCAATAACAGTATTCGCATGTATCGTACAGCGATCTGCAATCAGACAGTGATGATATATAATCACGCCCGGATAGAGGATCACATTTTCACCAATTTCACAATGATCACCAATAAAAGTATGTGGATAGATTCTGGATCCACTTCCGACTTTCACTCCTTTTGAGATCATGGCAAATGGACCGATATAAACATCTTCAGAGACGGTAGCTTCCGGGTGAATGCTCGCGAGGGATGATATGCCGTGTGGTTTTTCTCCTTGTTCATATTGGCTCAGGAGCATACCAAGGGAAGCATAAACATTCTCAACTCTGATCAGTGTTGCCTTCACAGGGTTGGAGGGAATAAAAGCCTTATGAACAAGTACGACGGATGCATCTGTATCGTAGATGTAGATCTCGTACTTTGGGTTAGCGAGAAAACTGAGGGAGCCCTTTTGGGCTTCTTCGATTTTACTGGGACGTTCCACGATAACGTCGGGATTGCCCTCAAGTTCACCCTGCACGATCTGGCATAATTGCCGGGCTGTCAACTGCATGGGCGCAAAAGTACGTGGTTTTTTGGGAGTTTAAAGGAAGTTGACAGGTATTGACTGGGCAGGCATTGCGAAAGCCACAGGGTTACGGAATATGCCTTGTTTTTATACAGTTAGAGGACAAACACCTATGAGTTGAGTTTAGATATTCTACTTCCATTCCCACTTTAATCCGGACAACCACCCCTTATCCTTAGCTCTCCATCGACATTGAGTACTGCACCGGGCTCAATATTGACTTCCTGGCATTCTATTTCTAGAGCCGGAATCACGGCAATCTCATGTCCGGAAATAATGGTCACGAAATCTGCTTCTCCCGGTATACAATTGCAGGACCAAATTGCAGGATCATCCCATTCACCCGATGAGACAGAGTAGACCTGGCGGGGTTCAAGTATAACAGTATAATCTTCTATTTGTCCTACACCTTCTTCAGGCGTTCCCACAAGCTCGCATGGTGTCGGTTCCGGGGCATGCGGGTTTTCAGAAACAATGCGCATCCTGATTGGAGTGCATATCACTTCTGCCAGCAGCGGAATGAAGATGGTATCATCCACCATGCCCGCATCTACAGATAAGACGAGTTCATCAGGAAGATCAAATGTGCCGTTGTTGTCATAGTCAATATAGGCTCTGATCTGTTGCGGATTCAGATAGCTCCCGGTGATACGTATCATGACGCTATCTCCCGCTTTAACGTGTACACGTTGATTACATGTTCGATCGACGTAGTGAGTACCATCAGCCGCACTCGTGTTTGAATAGACATTCAGGGTGCCGAATTCCACACGTTCAATACCATAGTATGGAGAGAGATCATTTAATGCAGATGGTGTACATGCCAGGGAAGGAGAAGAATCTGGCTCACCCAGAAGAGCTTCAGAAGATAAAAGCCCCGGTCTGAAAGCATCAAGTGCTGCATGTACACGCTCCTTTTGACCTTCCGTAAACATCCACTGGCAATCAGTAAAACCCATGTAATTATTCAATACAGTATAATTCAGGGTACTATCGACGATCATCCATTCTTCGTCTGTGCAAGGATTTATAGATTCTGCGCACTCCAGGGTGTAAAGGCAAGGTTCCGTATCACAAATCTCATCTCCGTTCATCGTACAGTCCTCGTTTTCACATTCTGGCTCCAAATTGTCAAGATGAAATGTATGATAGAGGGAGAAATAATGTCCCAGTTCATGAACAATGGTCTTATTAGTACCATTCACAACACTCGCGCGTAAAACGATCCCATCGACCAATGCAGAATTATACTCAGGAAAATAAGCGAAACCCCCAGGCCAAAAATCGTTGCTATCGATTTTATTCACGATCCAGAGGTTGAGATAATCGGTATTTGGCCAGCGGCTCAATGTCTTGACAAATATCTCGTGCGCACTATTGGGGAAGAAATTTGTGTCGCTGGTGATACCTCCAATGACATAGTTCGGCACTCCGCTGCCGTCTATACGGTTGATACCTGTCGTACTTTCACAATCAGGAGATCTGCTTGCGAGCTGAAATGCGATCTCTATGTCCGCACCCCCGTACAATGCTCCATCTTTTTGGAATGCAGTATTCATCAGGTTGATCATCTCAAGGATAAGGCTGTCAGAGGGGTTGTCCGGAGACCCTATTAGCGTCCCGGTGTGCACGACATGAACGACAACAGGCAATACAATAGAATCTTCCGAAATCAATTGAAAAGCGTAAACATTTGCGATTAACACATCTTCTGAGGACGCCTGTTGGGGTCCACCAAATAGCGCGAGAATGAAAGAAAAGCATAGATGTAATGGGGTAGCTGTCTTCATGTATGTAGTCAAAAATACCAACCTGAAAGAAGATCTCCAAAAGGAGAGATGCCGAAAACCTATTTTTGCCTCCTTCCATGGCAAAGAAAAAGACACACACAAAGAAGGCATCTGTAAAAAAAAGGCCTTCCGCCCCGGAAGACAGAATCGGCACATTTGAATGGCTGCCGCTCCTCGGTGTGCTCACAGTTACAATTGCTTGCTTTGCCCGCACCTTTGGTTATGATTTTGTGAACTGGGACGATGACTTCAATATTGCCGAAAATCCTAACTTGCGCTACTTCGACTGGGCAAATATCAAAGGTATCTTCACGAGCCATGTGATTGGCAATTATAATCCGCTGACGATTTTCACATTTGCTGTTGAAAACCATTTCTTTGGCCTCAAGCCCGGCGTATTCCATGCGACAAACGTGCTGCTTCATGCCGGGTGCGTCTTTTTCTTTTACAGGCTTGTCCGGCTTCTGGGGTTATCCCTCTGGCCTGCTGTTGTCGCAGCATTGATTTTTGGTATTCATCCGATGCGTATCGAATCCGTGGCGTGGGTGACCGAACGAAAAGATGTGCTCTTCGGGATATTTTACCTGGCTGCTTTGGTACAATATGTGAAATGGTACAAGTCCGGCTACCAGCGAAAATATATGATCTGGATCCTGGTGTTGTTTGTGTTATCTCTTCTCTCAAAAATCCAGGCAGTCGCCCTTCCGTTGTCAATGTTGGCCATTGATTTTCTGTTGGCGAGGAAGATTCAATGGAAGCTGTTGATTGAGAAGATACCGTATTTCATATTGTCTTTGGCGTTTGGCTTGCTTGGCATCTATTTCCTCTCACAACAAGGATCACTGGACAGCACTGCACAATACAACTTACTTCAAAGGGTGGTTGTGGGGATGCATTCTTTCGTGATTTATCTCATTAAGTTCCTGGTGCCATACCGTATTTCACCGCTCTACCCATACCCTGCTGTTTTACCGTGGTATGTGTATATCAGTCCTGTAATGATTGCAGGAATAGTGTGGTTGTTCTGGAAAGCATGGCAGAGAAGATGGAGACCCTTCGTATTTGGTGTTGCTTTTTTTACTGTGAATATTGCATTTGTACTTCAGGTAGTGGGTGCAGGACAAGGATTCCTTGCAGATCGATTCACCTATATCCCCTATGTGGGATTGATTTTCACTGTGGTGTCTTATGGAGATCAGTGGCGTAGGTCAGGACATCACAGATCCAGGTATGCGATACCGATTACAACGATCTGGTTACTCGCACTTATAGCACAGACATGGATACATGTGCCCATCTGGAAACATAGCGGAGCGCTCTGGACACATGTCTTGAATTACTATCAGAATACAGCTTTACCATATCGTAACAGGGCACAATACTACCGTGACCTGAAACAATATGATCTTGCCCTGGCAGATTATGATCGCTCTATCGCGTTGAAAAAAGACGGGGATGTCATCAACAGCAGAGCCCGCATGTATTTTGACCAGCAGAAATGGCGTGAGGCAATTGCTGATTACAACCTCGCCATAGAGGCAAAACCTACAGGTGAATTCTATATCAATCGCGGAGCTGCATATGCAATGATTGGTAACATGCAAAACGCCTTGAACGATATGACAGAAGGGCTTAGACTTGATCCTGCATTCCCCAATGGATATAAAAACAGATCTCTTGTGTATCAGTCGCTTGGGCAGATTGAAAATGCGCAATCGGATCTGTTGAAGTATCTGGATCTGAACCCGTATGATGCAGATATCTGGTATGAAAGCGGACGACTTTATCGGATGCTAAATAATGAGCGTCAGGCTCTCACTGCATTTGATCGTGCTATCTCCCTCGCACAAAAGGGAGTGTACTTCCTGGAACGAGCAAAATCACATCTTGTCCTGGGAAATAAAACTCAGGCCAGGCAAGACTTGCAAACAGCGGAACAAATGGGTGCACAGATTGACCCACAGACCAGGGCACAGTTCCAATAAATACAGGAATCTCATTGCTGCCCGTCAAAGCCTTAACTTTCCGCCACACATGCTTGAAACACTCAGCATAACGAACTATGTGATTATCGATCAGTCTGTGATCCGTTTTGCCCCGGGCCTGAATATGATCACTGGTGAGACCGGCGCTGGCAAATCTATTTTGCTCGGTGCAATTGGGCTTATCCTGGGCAGACGTGCTGATACACAAGTGCTTTTCGATCCCTCAACGAAGGCAATTATCGAAGCTGTATTCCGCGATACAGAAGACAGAGTGTCATCGATGCTCAGGACATATGACCTCGATGTCAACGCAGAAGTGGTGGTGCGTCGCGAGATTTCACCCAACGGGAGATCACGTGCATTTGTTAATGATTCTCCTGTGACCCTCGAAACGATGACAGAGGTCGGTGCAGCACTCATGGATATCCATCAACAATTTGAAACATTGGAAATTCAGCAGACGCGGGAACAGTATCAGGTACTTGACGCCTATTGCGGAATACAGCCACAGCACCAGTATTATCAAAAAGACTTCGAGCGTTATACACGCTTGACTGCGCTGCTCCTGTCTCTTAAAGAAAAACAAATTTCGGCACTGAAAGAGAAAGACTATCTCTATTTTCAGTTGAATGAATTCGATGTACTGCAGCTTGAGGCAGGGGGCATTGCTGCAATGGAAGAAGAATATCAGCTACAATCCGGGGCTGAAGAGATTAAATCGATCCTTGCTGAAATCTCTGATGCATTATCCGGAGAGCGCAGCATCACAGATCCCATGCGCGTACATCTCCGCTCGCTTACAAGACATGCTCAGGGAAATGCAAATCTCATGAATTTTGTACAGAAGCTACAGAGTCTCATAGATGAATGTCATGATCTGAGTAAGGACATTTCGATGTTTGAAGAAAAAATAGAACCAGATCCAAAACGCCGACAGCAACTAGAAGATAAACTCAATGTGATCAACCGGATCATGTTAAAACACGGCGCCCACGATGAACAGGAACTGATGCAGATACAATATGGACTCCAGGCACAATTGGAAAAATGGAAGAACGTTGATGCAGAAATTGACAAGTGTGAGAACGAATTGACTGTCGTCACACACTCGCTTCACACACAGGCGCAAAAAATATCTGTCGCCAGACGGTCCGGCGCTCCAAGGCTTACACAGCTCGTTTCGAAAAGCCTGCACGAACTGGCGATGAAGCATGCGGTATTGCACATCGAGGTCTCTGATTCAGAAGAGTTACATAGTTATGGCAAAGACAATGTGGAATTCCTGTTTGCGCCTAACCTTGGAAGCGAACCGAAGCCCGTCAAGAAAGTTGCTTCTGGCGGTGAGTTGTCGCGTCTGAATCTTTGCCTGAAGTCTGCAGTATCAGATCAGATGCAATTACCAACCCTGGTCTTTGATGAAATCGATGCCGGCGTTTCGGGAGAGATCGCTTTGCGCATGGGGCAAAAGCTGAAGACATTAGCGAAAAATCACCAGGTGATCATGATTACGCATAGTCCTCAAATCGCAGCACAGGCGGGACATCATCTGCAAGTAACGAAATCTGACGTGCGCGGCAGAAGTATTGCACGGATCCGTGCGTTACCCCCTGAGGATCGTGTGACCGAAATTGCCAAGATGCTCAGTGGTGACCCACCAACGAGTGCTGCAATCCTGAATGCAAAAACATTAATTGAAAATTAATCAAAACGACAACATGGGACATGATTTGCTAAAAGGAAAACGCGGAATTATTTTCGGTGCCCTGGATGAACAATCCATTGCCTGGCATGTGGCGGAGCATTGCCATGCTGAGGGCGGTCAATTGGTACTTACAAATGCTCCGGTCGCAATGCGGTTTGGAAAAATTCAAGAACTCAGCGATCGGTTGAACGCACCGGTCATACCGGCAGATGCTACGTTGATGGAAGACCTGGAAACATTGTTGACGAAATCCGTCGAAGCGCTTGGTGGAAAATTAGATTTCATTCTGCATTCTATCGGGATGAGTATCAATGTCCGCAAGAAGAAAAAGTATACCGACATTAATCATGAATGGATGTTGAAAACCTTTGACATCTCAGCTGTTTCGTTTCACAAGCTGATGCAGGCGGCATACAAGTTCGATGTCCTTGCAGAAGGCGCTTCTCTGGTTGCATTGACTTACATCGCTGCACAAAAAGTCTTTCCCGACTACAATGAAATGGCAGAATCCAAAGCGTTGCTTGAGTCCTTTGCGCGGAGCTTTGGCTATCACCTCGGTGTGGCGAAAAAAGTGCGTGTCAATACCATCTCTCAATCACCGACATGGACAACAGCAGGCAGCGGTGTGCAAGGCTTTGAGGATTTCTTCAACTATGCAGATAAAATGTCTCCGTTAGGGAATGCAGATGCAGAGGATTGTGCCCGGTATTGTGTGGTCTTATTTTCCGACTATACAAAAAAGGTCACAATGCAGAATCTGTTTCATGATGGTGGATTCTCAAGTATGGGTATTAATCCGGCAATCCTTGGTAAATAAGCCTGGATTGAGAGCGAATCATGATCGTGTGAGGTCGCGATGGATGCCACTGGTAGTCATGATGTGCTGGCTCCTGGCTTCAGGAGTTGCTATTGGTCAACAACCACCATCTTCCTCTGGTAGAGCACAAAAGGTTTTACCAAAGCTGGATACGACTTCCTCCCTGAGCTATATTACACCGGCAGAATATTATGGTTCGGGTCAGGAAGCCATTGATACCCTTGACTATGATTACCACAGATATAATCCGGCAGGTCGCGCGCAATACCCCCATGCGACTTTGGGTAACCTGGGCTCGCCGGCGAGAAGCCTATACTTCTCCATGCCGATGTCTAAAGGACTGACAATGGGACATCAGGCATTTGACCTTTATAAATCTAACTTTGATAGTTTCCGATTTTATGAAACCAATATAGCCTTGTCACGTCTTGAGTATTCCCAGGGACTCAGTCAGAACGATGCGATCATCCGTGTGCAGTTCGGTCGCAATTTTGACAAGGGTGTTAACCTCAGTGTGAATTATCAGCGAATCAACCAGAAAGGCCAATATCAACTGCAACGTGCCAAAAACACTGCTTTTGGGATTGGTGTTTTATACAGGTCTCCAAAAGGAAAACTGGATGGTATCTATCACTATCTCTCCAACTCCATTGTCTATGAAGAAAATGGGGGCACTGACAGCCTAGAATTTTGGCTCGACTCCATCACCTTGCAAGTGAATATACCAGTGCGACTACAAGGCGCGACGGCTACGCACCGTGCACGCGACCTCACTGTACAACATCATATTCATATTTTCGCCTCACCTGAAGACAGTATTCGGCGGAAAGCGGACCTTGATGTCATCCACACGTTGAAAATAGGATCAGGTTTTATCAAATTCTCTGATGCAGATCTGACCGAAAATGAATCACGCTACTATGGCACATTTGTGACTGACGATCGGGGAATACGCAATTTCATTGCTACTGAGACATTTGAAAATTCTCTGGATTTCCAATTTCGATATCTGAATAAAGAGTCCGGGGTACCAGCACATCTCTTGCGGGCAGGTCTTCAATTGAGAAACATCAAACTCAATCATGAACCTGAGAACTCACATGTGGATGAACTCTTCTTCAATGCTTCCGGGCAACTCGGCATTTCAAAGCGCATTTCATTGGATGGCGATGGCTATATGGGTTTGCTGGATGCATCGGGTGAATACAAACTTGATGCAAATGCCCGACTATATCTCTTTAAAGATGCAAGTACCTGGGCACAACTGAGTCTCTATCAACGCAATCCTACACTTACCGAATCGAGACTTTTTATTGATCAGATTCCGGTTTGGGAAACGGATTTTAAGAATGTTTCCGTGTCTAGTCTCCAATTTCACTATATGCAACCCTCCGTCCGTTTGCGACTTCATGGAGCGGCGCATCTTGTATCAAATCTGATTTATTTTAATGCAGAGCGCATACCGCAACAACTTGAGCAAAGCGTCGAAGTACTCCAGATGTCAGCGTCAAAGGAGATTCAGTTCGGCCCTTTCGGGATACTTGGGCATCTCATGCTGCAGGAATATGATGCAAATGAGATTGCATTACCACATTTGATTTTCAACGGTCAGTTGTATTACACGGGAAGATTGTTCAGTAAGAATCTGCTCATCCGTACAGGCCTTGATTTCATGGTGACGGATACGTATGGGGGTGTGTCTTATTTCCCGGTGACCGGACAATTTTATTTCAGCGACGATTTCACTATTCCTCAATATCCTGCCCTGGATGTCTTTTTCAGTATGCAAGTACAGGATGTATTCATGGCATTCGCTAAAATGGAGAATGTCACAGCGTTTGTATCGGATGCTCATTTCGTCCAAATCGCCGATTATCCGCAATTCGAAAAATATTTTCGTCTTGGTTTGTGGATGAAATTGTTCGATTAAAATTGACAACAGCTTGATATCAAAGCTCGAGATTTGGGGTCAGATGACGTCTCTCGCCGCTGTAGAAATCCAGAATGTATGCGACAACTTTGCCGGGATCGTCCATGATCGTAAAAAGTTCAAGGTCGTCTTCATTGATATTGCGTTCACGCACTATCGTGTTCACCATCCAGTCCCGAAGCCCGGCCCAGTAAGTAGAACCTACAAGAACAACAGGTACACGCGTAATTTTTTTTGTCTGGATGAGCGTCAATACTTCGAAGAGTTCATCTAAAGTGCCAAATCCACCGGGCAAGGCGATCAGGCCTTGGGCATATTTCACAAACATCACCTTGCGCACAAAGAAGTAGCGATGAGTGAGCAACTTATCGTCATCGATAAACCTGTTGTGCGTTTGCTCATGCGGCAGATTAATATTCAAACCCACGGAAGCGCCACCACCAAGAGTAGCACCTTTGTTCGCCGCTTCCATAATTCCGGGGCCACCCCCGGTGATCACGCCAAAACCTTCCTGCACCAACTGCTGTGCAATTTGTGTTGCGAGCTGATAGTATTTATCATCGGAGTTTGTGCGTGCAGAACCGAAAATGGAAACACAGGGGCCAATGCGATTGAGTGATTCAAAACCATCCACCAGTTCTGCCATCACTTTCAAAATTGTCCAGGAGTTTTCTCCTTTTATCTGACTCCACCGTTTCATAGCGCGTATCGGTGCGCCAGGTTGCTCATTTTGATTCATAACCGGAAATTGAATATCTGAAAAAGTCAATCGTACCTGCTCCGAATATAGTCCGAAACACAGAAAGTCTGCGAAAAAGGAACGATCTTATGGGTTATAAGATCGGTACCCACAGCCACTACGAGATTTAGCAAACGTCAGTCCGGGAATCCGTGACATAAAAAAATTACCAGATCTAAGAATGGCGGAAACTCTCATATTCTTTGTCGATGTAGCGATGCACTTCTTCAATATTTTGAAATTCTTTGAAGATATTTCTGAATTGTCCCTGGACAGGTGATGTAGGAGCTACAAATTGATCGATATCTTTATCGGTAATCGCATCACTACTCAGGATAATCAGACGTTCAACCACATTCCTCAATTCACGAATATTTCCGGTCCAATTCAGCGATTGTAGTTTCTTAAATGCCCTTGGAGTGAATGTCTTTTTCTGTACACCATAATCCTGGCATATCTCTTCATTGAAGTGGTCTACAAGGATCGGAATATCCTCCAAACGGTCCTTGAGGGGAGGGACATCAATGATGATCACAGCCAGCCGATGATACAGATCCTCCCGAAACTTACCAGTCGCGATTTCTTTCTGCAGATCTTTATTGGTAGCAGCGATCACCCTGACATTCACGCTGATTTCTTTTTCACCGCCCACGCGTGTGACTCGATTCTCCTGAAGTGCCCGTAGGACTTTAGCCTGCGCCGATAAACTCATATCGCCGACTTCATCCAGGAAAATTGTGCCCCCATTTGCCAGCTCGAATTTGCCGATGCGTTGTTTGACTGCACTTGTAAAGGAGCCTTTTTCATGACCGAACAGTTCACTTTCTATAAGCTCGGATGGGATGGCGGCACAATTTACTTCGACCAGCGGGTGATCGTTGCGTTGACTTTTCTCGTGAATCCAACGAGCCACCAATTCTTTGCCTGTCCCATTCGCGCCAGTGATAAGGACGCGTGCATCAGTTGGAGCGACTCTCTCGATGGTGCTTTTGATCAATTCCATCACTTTCGATCCTCCTATAATTTCCTGTGTGTGGCTCCGTAATATCCGCTTCTGCAAAACTTTTTTCTCGGTGATCAGGCTTGACTTATCAATAGCATTGCGGATCGTAATCAGAAGCCGGTTGAGATCAGGAGGCTTAGAAATGAAATCGAATGCACCTTTCTTTACAGCATCCACTGCAGTGTCGATGGTAGCGTGGCCCGAGATCATTACGACCGGGGTTTCAACAGCGAGTTCCTGAATGCGTTCAAGGGCATCCATGCCATCCATCTTCGGCATTTTGATATCCAGGATGATGACATCATACGTATTCTGCTTGATTTTGACGACACATTCCAGGCCATCCGTCGCTTCATCCACCGTATAATTTTCGAATTCAAGGATATCCCTCAGTGTTTTGCGAATACTCCTCTCATCATCGACAATCAACACTTTTGCTGCAGCCATAAGAAAATATATTAAAATTTATCATCAAAGATAAAAATATAGGCGAGAAATAGATACAAATGATGAAAAAATATAATATTTGAAAAAGTCACTCTCTTTTAGCCGTGGTGCAATTCAGAAACCGCCAGCCAGGCCATCAGTCCCGAGCCGGTTTCAAGAGCATCTTCATCGATATCAAAGGTGGGAGTATGCACAGGAGATGTGATTCCTTTGTTAGAATTACTCACTCCAAGCCTGTAAAAACAGCCAGGAATATGATGTGTATAGTAAGCAAAGTCTTCTGAAGTCAGGCGTTGTGGGATGTCATGTACATGTGCATTTCCGAGATATTCACACGCCGATTCACGGCATCTCAGGGTCATATCGGGGTCATTGATCAGCACAGGATAGCCTTTCTGAATATCCACTTTGCCTGTGCCTCCCATACCTGAAGTAATTCCGTGTACCATAGCTCTGATCTTTTCGTGAGCAGTGATACGCCAGTCCTCATTGAATGTCCTGAATGTACCAAAGATGAGCACTGAGTCTGGAATGATATTGTACGTACCAGCTTCTGAAGAAATCTTTCCGAAGGTGAGCACTGACGGCACCGTGGGGTCCGCCATCCTGCTTATCACGGACTGAAGCGCTGAAATGACATGTGCGGAGATGGCCACCGGATCCACTGCATGGTGAGGCATCGCCCCGTGACCTCCTTTGCCAATAATACGTATCGTAATTTCATCCGATGAGGCCATGGCTTGCCCACTTCCGAAGCCGACAGTTCCTACGGGCAACGCCGGATGCACATGTTGACCCAATATTCCTGTCGGCCCGGGATTCTTTAACACACCTTCTGAAATCATTAAGGCTGCTCCGCCTGGAAGCTTTTCTTCGGCAGGCTGAAAGATGAACTTGATTGTTCCGCTGATTTTAGAACTGAGTTCAGATAAGATCATCGCAGCGCCAAGCAATGATGAGGTATGCACATCATGTCCACAGGCATGCATGATACCGGGATGCTGCGATTTGTAAGAGACTTCATTCAACTCCTGGATTGGAAGTGCATCCATATCCGCACGCAGGGCAATTACTGCATGATCCGGATTTTGACATTCCAATATTCCAACGATGCCATAACCAGCCCACCCGGTAGTAAAGGGAATTCCAATACGCTTTAATACATCCTGCACATAACGCGCTGTCTGTGCTTCTCCAAATGAAAGTTCAGGATGCATATGCAGATGCCTGCGTATTGCAATGATCTGCTGATGATGTTTTTTCGCCAGTCCATGAATGGTATCACGCAACATTTCGGATATCGTTCAAATACTCTTAAATGAATTGAGAAATATTCCGCAGGAAGAGATCAACGTCTCGCCATACAGTATACTCCCGTGCGTAAATGTAGTTGATCATATGTATTTCGGAACTGTCGCGCAAAAAGGACCGACTGGCATCGATGGATATCACACCCTGACGCAATGCTGGTAATTCCGAAAGACCCTTGTCTGCTGAATGATACCCTATCCATGTTTTTTTACCTTGAATCACTGTGAGAATATTCTGCAACTTCCTTGTCGAATCTTTTCGGAGCATTGCTGTAAACGGCCATACACCAAGGAGGAAAACTGATACAACGCAATCGAAGATGCGCTTTGCACGGCGATGACTTGGATAAGCCAGGGCGAATTCGACGTCAGCTGTATACAGGGTTCCTTGCGCCTTCCTTGAATCACTTCCCACAATCTGACCACTCTCGCTGCTTGAGATACGATAGGCAATGGTTGGACCGAGCTTTGACATCCATGTATTGATCTCGCTAAATGTGACATCCCGGGCAGAGAAAATCAACTCGCCGATAGCCTGCTGGCGAACAATATCCTGTAATTGCGAGATGTGCCCGATCAGTGCAGGAGCGGTATCACCATTATTGGTCGCAATCCATCCGGCAATAGTTCTTTGCGCCTCAATCCTGTTAAGGAGTTCCATGATGCGACTGACCTCTTGCCTGCTCCCGACAATCGCAATGCGTCTGGGAGTACGTAACTTCTCCCGAAGATACTTGCTGATACCCGTAACCAGTGTCATGACGAAAGTGATTAGTAGCGCGGATATAAATATGACTGCGCGTGATGACCGATACTGGAGAGGCAGGATCGCATATACAACCAATATCGCGATTGTCCCGAGGCACATCCCATAGATAATACGCCTGGTATTGCGTTGGGCATCATGTGCACCGGATAAAAAAAGAAAAAGGAGCCACAAGACTCCATAAAGGGGCAGGTTGACGTTGTAAAACCCTTCATCAAAATGATCAGCATCGCGAAAATATAGCCGGGCCCAGAGTTTTTTTACGACAAGCATGACACCCGTTACAATCGTCGCGTCCATGAGTAACGGAAGAATTCGGACCAAAACACGTCTGACCCCTCCCAGGAATCCGCGTACAACCACAGCCAACATAATCATCAGTTTAAACAGACCACCGTCGGTACCATGTACATGTTTCGAGACATAGATCATCATGGCTCTGTAGAAGTGTATAATGTACCGGATACTGCCACGACGCGTACTTTCCCCTTTATAGTGAATAATAGAAGGTTCTGGTAAATAGTAGTTTCGATAACCTGCTTTGACCATCCGATAGCAGAGATCGATGTCTTCCCCATACATGAAATAGTCTTCATCCAACATTCCGATATCTCTGATCACTGACATGCGCAGAAACATAAAAGCACCTGTGAGGACAGGTACGGCATGGATCTGAGCAGGATCGTTGGCTCCCAAATAATAACCATTAAAAAACATGGAATGTGAAAACAAAGCACTAATGCCAGTCATTTTGAAGAAAGCTGTCGACGGAGTAGGTAATCCTCGCATGGATTCAGGCAAGAACCTGCCGGTGCCATCGACCATTCGTACGCCACATGCCGATGCCTCCGGATGCGCATCCATGAATTCAATACATCGTTGAAATGTATCCTCACTAACAACTGTGTCCGGATTGAGAAGCAGTGCATACTCACCTACACTTACTTTGAGACCTTGGTTACACGCTTTCGCAAACCCTTTGTTTTCCGGATTGATGATGAGACGCACATACGGGAAATGTGATTGGACCATCTCAG
This sequence comes from Saprospiraceae bacterium, assembly GCA_035292505.1. Lineage (GTDB taxonomy): Bacteria > Bacteroidota > Bacteroidia > Chitinophagales > Saprospiraceae > DATDQA01. The sequence continues at coordinate 76,946 of DATDQA010000022.1, forward strand.
CGGATTTATCTGAAGATTGATTGTCTATCACAATGATTTCACCCTGGAGACCTTCCAGTGCCCTGAAGACGGAGACAATGCATTTCTCGAGAAAATACCTGACGTTGTAGCTTACGATGATGACGGAGAGCTTCATGCCAGCTGCCTCGTCTCAGACTGGATGAACGAGATGAGCATCCAGGATATATGGCCTGCGTGATAAAATCGATTTACCCAGAGTATGTTCATCCGCGTATTCGAGCTCTCCCCCGAATGACACACCCCTGGCAATCACCGATATTTTGATATCAAGATCAGCCAGACGCTGTGAAATGAAGTACATCGTTGTCTCACCTTCGATTGTAGGATTAATTGCCATGATAATCTCCCGGATACTATACTCGCTGATTCTTGACATGAGCGAAGCAATATTCAATTTATCCGGGCCTATTCCATCGATCGGCGAAATCACGCCTCCGAGGACATGGTACATCCCACGATAGTGGGCAGTGTCCTCTATGGCCATGACATCGCGCACACCCTCCACAAGGCATATCAGGCTGTGATCCCGTTTGGGGTCAGCGCAAATATGACATACAGGTCCATCTGAAAGATTGTGGCATTGTCGACATTCGAGAATGCCGTCGACAGCATCAGTGAGACTCACCGATAAAGCTTTGGCAAGCTGAGGATCTTTTTGCACAAGATGTAAGGCAAGGCGTAAGGCAGTTTTCTTGCCAATGCCCGGAAGCCGTGCAAAATTGTCTACCGTGGAAGAAAGGAGGGCAGATGAAAATTTCATGCGCCAAAATTAGAAATATCGCTTGACTGGGATAAACACCCAATTTGAGTTTCAATCGCAGGTGGCAAGCCTGCCATATGGAATATATCTATTTTCGTCAGGCGAATCAAACAAAAAAGAACACGATGGCGGAAGTAATTCGCATGCCCCGGCTAAGCGATACCATGGAAGAAGGAGTTATTGTAGCCTGGCACAAAAAAGTAGGCGATAAAGTAGCCCCTGGTGATGTGCTTGCAGAAGTGGAAACAGATAAGGCGACGATGGATCTCGAAAGTTTTCACGATGGCTATCTCCTGTATATCGGAGTTCAAAAAGGTGCTGTCCCCGTAGATGGTGTCCTGGCGGTAATAGGGAAGCAAGGTGAGGACTATAAGGCCGCCCTGGAGTCACTGCCCGTCACTGGTAATGGAAAGAAGAGCCCGGCGGCAAGCAGTAGCGCGCAAATACCCGAGTCAGAAGTGACAGAAAAAACATCTGAATCAGCCGCGTCAGGGACTGCTGAGGAGAGAATCAAAGCTTCTCCACTTGCAAAGACGATAGCACGTGAAACCGGAGTGGATTTGTCTAAGATCCAGGGAAGTGGAGACCAGGGCCGGATCGTGAAGCGTGACGTGGAAGGTGCTGCAAGTAAAAAGATCTCATCGAAACCTTCGGTCCAGCCTTTAACCGCCGGGGGCTATGAAGATGTCGCATTATCTCAAATGCGTAAGACTATCGCCAGACGACTTACAGAAAGCAAGTTTTCGGCCCCTCATTTCTATCTCACAATGGAAATTGATATGTCGCAAGCTGTCGAAGACCGTAAACGCATCAATAATATACTGGATGAGGCTACACGTATTTCTTACAATGATCTCGTGATAAAAGCTTGTGCACTCACCCTACTACGCCATCCAAAAGTGAATGCATCCTGGATGGAAAATGCAATCCGGATGCACAAGGAAATACACATTGGCGTAGCCGTGGCAGTCGATGATGGATTGCTTGTTCCGGTAATCCGGCAAACGCCACTCAAGACATTGACAGAAATTCATACTGAAGTTGTAGATCTTGCGGAAAGAGCTCGTATCAAGCGCCTGCAGCCAGAGGAAATGCAAGGCAATACATTTACAGTATCCAACCTTGGGATGTTTGGCATTGAAGAGTTTACCGCCATCATCAATCCACCTGATGCCTGCATTCTTGCGGTAGGTGCCATTGTAGAAAAACCAGTGGTAAGAAATAGCGCAATCACAATAGCTCACTTGATGAAAGTGACACTCTCTTGTGATCATCGCGTTGTGGATGGTGCAACAGGAGCGCAGTTCTTAAAAACCCTGAAGCAGTTATTGGAAAATCCTGTAAGCATGCTCGCTTAAATTGTTACAGAGCATGAACGAAATAAAAAAAGGCGATCCGTTACGACCGCCTTTTTTATTTATTATGATGACTTTAAATGACTCATTAATCAAGGGCGATATCCGGAATTGCGATTCCCGCTATACTTCGAACCTGGACGTGATGATCCGGGAGATTTTTCACCTGCGTCTGGTCCGGTAGGTTTAGCCATTTCCTGATCATCAGAGCCCGCTACGCTGAATTCCACTCTTCTGTTCATATAGTGTTGCATTTCCTGATTTCTTGGGATCGAGTGATGATCAGGAAGATCCGGTACGAGTGTCTCAGATTCTCCACTATACATGAGTACGAACCTATCCCGTGGTATTCCATAACGTGATACCAGGAAATTGATGGCTTCATTTGCTCTGTTGTATGAAAGCACTCTGTTGTACTCATCCGGATTTCTATTGTCTGCATAGCCCTGGGCGACAACCCTGATATTGGGATGTGTTTTCATGACGGTTGCGACGTGATGTAACTGGCCATAGAACTCGGGCTTCACAAAATATTTATCCAGGTCAAAATGCACCATTGGAAGGAACCAGTCGACTTTTGCAGCAGGCCTTGAGTTGATAAGATCAACCACCTCTTCTTCTGTCAGATATTCCGGCACCTGTGCAACACCATCACTGTTGATTGTATAACCAGGAGGCGAGAACCGCTCCTTGTCCTTATAATCTGGAATGCCATCACCATCACTATCTAATGTCACACCACGCGTATCTACAGGGCTACCTGCCGGTGTGTTTTTTTCCGCATCGATCATATCAATCACACCATCGCCATCGCTATCAGTAAGGTCGAATTTAGGACGCTGCTTGAGCTCAGCAATATCACTATACGGAGCATCAAGTGGATTCAGCCAATAAAGTGGCTCCGTAGATTTTTCAAAACTCCCCAAATTAATTCCCAGGCGCAGGCTGGTATAGTGTCCGAGGTCGTTACTTGTGGATTCATCGACATCAGACTGTCTATCATACCCATCCCACAGATCCGAGTCTACCCACATAATCTGATGTTCGATACCGAGATTTAGACGTTTCGACAATTTTCTGCTCAATCCGGTAGAGAATACAAAATGATAGAGCACAGTCCTGTCATCCCCGAGTTTTGCAATTTTTTTCTCAATCCCACCTTCGGTTTCGTAATCGTCATCTAAGAGATCTTTGAGATTACTCCGAGCTTCTTTTCTATCGGACAGGTTATCCAGATTCAGACCTGATGTGACAGAGGCAAAATCATATGGACTATCACCATCAAACAGATTTAAAGTGACGTCCGGTGCATTCAAACCGATACCGAATCCCACATATCCGTTCCATTTGTTCCGGGCCTGGTGAAACAAGATATTGCCGATGTTCACGATAGCCTCAACAGATCCGGCAATTGTAGTGGCTTTGTAATTTCTGTGAATATCCTGTCCTTCATATACTCCAAACACAGCATCGCCTCCGTTTTGCTCAAATGCTCTTTCGGCTCTGAATGTCTTATAACTAGTTCCGCGGGCATCTGCACCTTTCGAAGTTGTGTATTGTACACCGACGCGTATTGAGAGTACATAATTGACTGCTCTCCTCAGAGAAAGTCCGACTCCAAAACCACTGGGGGCTACTGATTCTACATCACCAGAAATGAATGCATGGCCTGCATTGATGCCCAGTTCCCACATATGTTTGGGTCTTGCAGGGTACTTACTTTGCCCCAATCGCCACTGTTGGTTTTGTTCGGCATCAACAGTCATTTCGTCGCTAATGATCGGCGCATTAAATGGGTCGTCCTCCTGGGCAATGGCAACTCCTGAAAACGCTGTCAGTGCCGAAAAGAGAACAATGAATTTAAATGTCATATGGTACATTTTTTTAGTTTCTATTTAATTGATCAATAAGTGACAAACTTACCTTAAATTTTAAAAATCCTCAAATCTCAAGCCGGAATATGTGATTCACTGAAAAAGAGATAAGCCACAATTGCTACAGTTCTAGAGGGGAGAATGCTATGCAAAACTGTTTCAAATATGACAAAAAAACCTGTATTGCCCTAAATCAGCATGGATTTTATTCATATGGATGATAAAATTAATATGTATTTTGTGGCAAAAAGAAATGTTAGAGCATTGGATCCAGCCTCAGAAGAGCCCTGCATTTCATGAGGAATACCTCGGTGACGACCGCATAGGTCGTAATCTTTCAATAATGTCAGATCATCACACCCCGTCAGGTAATCGTGAAGTGGCGCTTATCGGAGCCGATACGCGTTGGGCCAAGCTCGTGCGACATCATCTATATCAATATACACATCGGATGCCAGATATCCGAATATATGACCTTGGCGACTTGCGTAGACAAGATCCGGATTTCGTGATTGGTCCACTTATCGAACTCCTTTCCAGCCAGATCTGCCCTCTCCTTATCGGTACAAATCTGGGTGTCATGAATGCAGTTCGTCAAGGGCTCATGCAGATGAGAAATACATTTCGTCCTGTTGTGATTCACGAGAGTATCCCTGAATCGTTGATCACTCATGATAAACCACTTGTAATAGGTGTGCAACAGCACTTGATTCCCAAACATATCCCACGACATGTTCATGCAATGCATTTGAGTGATGCCAGAAATGCGATGAGTGAAGCTGAGACCATGATCCGAGACTCAAATGGCCTCGTATTCGACTTGACAGCGATGTCTGTTGTAGACATGCCGGCTCAGAAATCTTCTTCCTCCAGTGGCTTTTGTACTGAAGAAGCGTGTATGCTGATGCGATTTGCTGGTTTGCACGCAGATACAAGAGCAGTGATGATCACCGGGCATGATCCGATGTCCCTTCAACTCGATACCAGTGCGAATACCACTGCTCAATTGATATGGTATTTTCTGGAAGCATTTAATCAGTGTATTGTTGAGGATCCTTTGGGGAGTCCCCATTACACGTCATATTCTGTCCATCTCGAGCAATATGATACCGGATTCAAATTCTACAAAAGTGAGCGAACAGGAAGATGGTGGGTACAATTGCTTTCCGGAATCCGTGAACCAGTATTTCCATGTACCTACAGAGACTATCAGAGTGCTACAAATGGCCTGGTCTCCGACCGACTCATTTCCTGTACAAATGCCTCACTGGAAAGCAGTAAGCAGACTTTCTAGATGCATCGCTCGTGAACCCTTGATCAAAATCAGGGCCTCTTCCGGAAGGTCATGAGATAAGGCCCGTATCAGATCTTCTACTTGAGCATACCATTGCATATGAAAATAGTCAGCAGCTATTTTAAACTGTACTCCAATAAAAATCGTCGTGGTCTCTTTCGCCCCTGCTGCAAGTCTTGCAATCTCCAGGTGTTCAGAAGCTGAATATTCTCCCAACTCCATCATCGCACCTAAAATCATGAATTTGCAAGGATGTTTGATAGATGCGAAGCTTTTTATTGCGGATATCATGCTGGTGGGATTGGCATTATAGGCATCCAGAATGAACGTATTGGAATCCAATGTGACATATTGCGCCCGGTTATTGTCCGGGATATAGGAGGAAATGGCATCACAGATTTTGGATCCTTCAATCTCAAAGTATAATCCGATTGCAATAGCTGTCGCAATATTTGCGAGATTGAATTCACCAAAGAGAGCACTCGTTGCAATCCATACATTGTCCTGTGCATCTCTGAACGATAAAGAGCAGCCTGACGACCATTGGTTTGAAGTAAATCGATAGTGATCTACGGAATATTGCGTTTGCAGATCGAATCCATAAAATATCTTTTTGGATACACGGTCCGATAATTCAGTCAAAAACGCCTCATTCCTATTCACAAATGCAACACCTCCGCTTTTTCTAATGCTATCATATAGTTCAGACTTGGCACGCTTGACACCTTCTATGCCACCGAAGCCCTCGAGATGCGCTTTTCCAATATTCGTAACAATGCCGTGTGTCGGATGCGCCAGCCGACAAAGTAAATTGATTTCCCCGGGATGATTAGCACCCATCTCTACAATTGCTACCTGATCAGTTGACTTAATTGACAAGATTGTAAGAGGTACACCGATGTGATTATTGAGATTCCCCTGCGTAGCGCGAACTAAAAAGGTAGAAGAGAGCACCCCGAAGATAAGTTCCTTCGTCGTTGTCTTTCCATTTGATCCCGTAATAGCCAGGACCGGAATCTTGAGTTGATTTCTATGATGTTGTGCGAGCTGTTGTAAAACCTCCAATGGCTCTTCGACAACGATTACTCCTTGCTTTTCCGCATAGGTTCCGGGTCGAACAATTGCGACACTTGCACCCAGATCTACTGCTCTTGCACCATAGTCAGATCCATCAACATGTTCCCCTTTCAAGCCAAAAAATAAACAGCCAGGCGTGATTTTTCGCGAGTCTGTAGAGATCACGGGACATTTGTGATACAATGAGTATAGGAGAAAGATCAGCTCATCCATGAAAGATCAAAATGCGTTAAACACTAAAAAACAAATCCTCACACCGGATTCCCAATGTGAGGATTTTGAAAAAACAGGTGCTTTGACCAGTTTTAGAATTATTTATACCTGCGTTTGGTTTGCTTTGTATTCTGACCTCCGAAATCTAATCCGCCCGTGACTTCATCTATCGAAGCCCCGCCGGTACGGGTCATTGCACACCGGAATCCGACTACACGTGACGCTGCTTTTTCATTCATAAATCTTCTCGCACCGGGAGAGAGCCAAAACAATCTGTCAGCCCAGGACCCGCCTTTGACGACACGGACGCTGTCATTAATCAACGTATGCACGCCATATGAATATTCAGCAGCACTGAGACTATCTCCATCCCAATAATCCGAGACATCGCCGCGATCATAGTTTTCCCGTGGTTCCGCTTCTTCATCAGTCACCATTCTGTAGCGTAAATGGCCAAGACTATCCTTTTGTACAGGTTTACCTGATTCATCAAGGACAACACTTTGGAATTTGTTTCCACGGAAAGGATTCAAATCATGATTTTCAACATCCCGAAGAGTCACCTGGGTCATAGGACGATATAGGTCTTCCGTCCATTCGCTCACGTTGCCGGCCATGTTATACAATCCGAAGTCGTTCGGATAGAAACTTCTCACAGAGGCGGGGAAAGGTGCGTTGTCATTGAGTTTGCCCGCAATACCCATATAGTCACCACGGCTTCGTTTAAAATTTGCCAACATTTGACCCTGGTACTTGTCATTTCGCTTATACCTGGCAGTATTCCCGTCCCAGGGGAAATTTCTGCGGTCAGTTATCAACTCATCCTTTTCAGTCACCTGATTCCCAATAAGCGCCAGTGCAGCATATTCCCACTCAGCCTCTGTTGGTAATCTATACCGGGGTAACAGAATGCCATCTTCAAAGCGGACAGGACGTTCACCACCTGTTGCAAGATCCGGAAGGTTCTCGCGCACACTGCCTTCATATTGCCTCGCCAGGTACGCATCCGTAGCAAATACATCAGAATCTTTTTGTTGCGGATTCGGGTTCAGAATGCCACGCTCTATCAGGATCATTTCATTCACCCTGTCAGTACGCCAATCAGCATACTTGCGAGCCTGATACCAATTGACACCCACAACCGGGTAATCATCGAAGCCTGGATGGCGGAAATAGGTCTCTACCAGCGGCTCATTGTACGCCAGTTCCTCACGCCATACCAGAGTATCCGGGAGGATATCCACAATCGCTTGCGGATAGCTGGCGCCATAGGCCTGCCTTGTCCAATAGACAAACCAGCGATAGTCAATATTCGCAACTTCAGTCTCATCCATATAGAAAGACGACACTGTCACTCTGCGGGGCACATTGTTCCATTCGTAAGTCACATCGTCCTCTGTCTGTCCCATTAGAAATGTTCCACCTTCAACGGGTACCAGGTTTGGGCCAGTAACCTGACCTTCATAATCCAATTTCTCAAAGCCACCCCAGGCTTGATCATTGTACTTCCAGCCGGTGGTAGCCGACCGCTCGCCCTTGTTCCCGCAGGCAGATCCAAAAACCAAGCAGAAACCTGTGAGGATCACAAATGCATTTTTCATCTTAGAAATCCGGTTTTTCATGAAATGAGGCGCAAAGATAATGTTTTCAATATGTTGTACTTATCTGAAAAGGCTCAGGCAATCATTGTATTGAGATTCGCCCTGTCCGTCGTCAAGATTGATCATGATGCCCAGCTCATGACTCCCGCCTGACTTGTAGGACAAAGCTGAAATCGTCACGTCATAACTATAGGTGATGCGAAGTGAACCTTTGCGTAAGCCTACGGCTCCGATCACCGCATCCGGGTCTGATCCTGCATGCCTGTACCAGAAACCTCCGTAGATATCACCCATTCCAACAAACGTACCAAGAATCAACTGCTGGAATGGCCCTTGCCGGACATACATCATGCCCGGTGAAATAAACGTCTTCCACCTGCCCTTATTGCCCGATGTCAGAGGGAGTTCTGCGCCAATGTGAACATTCCAACGCAATGGGAGCCCGCTAGTCAGGTTTTCGCTGCCGCTTAAATATGACTGCCGGGGAGTATTCAAATGTCTGATACTCAGCCCTGCATAAAGTTTTCTACTGTAAATGACGCCACCTGTACCCATATCGAGGTAGGTAAGGCTCAGGTCGTCCGGATATACTTCGTCAGTGGGGACTGGTGTCCCGCCGGGAGAAACGGGTCCAAACTCAGGGTCTAACTGGTCACTGAACACAAGCTTTTGCCAATTCAGCCTGGATTGGACTATACCCAGTTCGATTCCCCATCTGATTTGCCATTCCCTGTCGATACGAAGCCGGTATGAGTATATTGCCGCTGCCTTGTTTGTCTTGAGAATGCCATCCCCGGCATTATCAGCCTGTAAATAGATCCCGATACCGCTATTGTAGTCCTCGAAATACTGATCATAGGACAACGCATAAGTCTGGTAGGCATTATTCAAAGAAGGCCATTGGTTCCGATAGTTTATCGCAAAGTTGGGCTTATATGCCACCCCAGCCAACCCTGGGTTTAGCTGCAGAGGGGCTGAATAAAACTGACTGAACACGGGATCCTGTCCAGATCCATTCAAAATTGAAACCACGAGCAGAATGGGTACCAAAATCCATTTGATGTCCGGATCATGCCAAACAAATGCTTTCCCGTAATCTTGATTGCTTCTATGATGTGTTTCCATTTTTATCACAAGGCAAAGTAGCAAAGGTCGCCGAATGTCGCCATCGCGGCTTTTAGAGCCTTCTTAATTCTCTATCTTTCGGCAATACAAGTTTTTGTGGATCGTTCATCCGGTATCAGTGTTATTATCTACCCCTTCACGATGAAGAAACGCCTACTATCTTTAATTCGTATCCCAGTGCTTTTGCTCGTCCTCACTTTGTCGGCAGACGCACAAACAAGCACATCCGTCCTAAGCCAGGGACAATTCTATAAAATCGCAGTCTCAGAACCCGGGATTTATAAACTAGATGCCTCTTTTCTTAATGGTACTGCCGGTATCGACCTCTCTCAGACTCCCGCAAATAAGATCACCCTTTGGACAAATGGGGGTGGTGTCTTGCAACAATTGACAACGGCACCCAGAATAGATGATCTACGGGAAGTGGCGATGCATGGTGTAGGGATAGCCGATGGTAAAGTGGATGCGAGTGATTATTTTTTGTTTTACGCGGAAGGGCCGGATCATTGGACATATACACCTTCTGATGGCAAGTTTCACAAAACAAAGAATATCTATGACACGCAGAATTATTATTTCATCTGCGTTTCTGATAGAATCGCTACCGCCATTCTCTCCCGTACTTCACTTGGTGAAGGAGAAATGACTATTTCACAATTTGATGACTACCAGAGTATCGAGGTCGATCGCGTGAATCTTTTGGGCAAGTTCCGGCCACCGGGATCAGGACAGCGTTGGTTTGGAGATGAGTTCTCTACGACACGCCAGAGGGATTATGAAATCACGTTTCCAAATATTGTCACGGCAGCTGATGTGCTTTGTACCATGGAATTCGCTGGTCGTTGTGATGAGAGCACGCAGATATCTGCGGAGTTCAACAGCAACACATTCAACGCGTCAATCAGTGGAGTGGCAACGGGAGAAGTCGAAGCCGACTTCGCACGCATCATCCGGCTCACCGATGTCTATAGTGCGACGGAAGATCGGCAGAGTATACGCATCTCCTATCCACAGATATCTGCGACTTCCTCGGGCTGGTTGGATTTTATTGAGTTACAGGCCAGGCGGCAGTTATTGTTTAATGGGGCACCTCTACAGTTCAGGTCAATAGAAACCCAGGATCTCAATTCTGCGGAATATGTACTCTCAGGGCTCTCAGGTACGGAAGTGATCTGGGACATTACGGATCCTCAGCGACCAATCACCCAAGAATATTTTTTCGATGGTGGAAATGGCCGGTATGCGGTGACAAGTGATGGCTTGATGCGTGAATTCATCAGCTTCTTACCTGCCAACAACTTCCCCACGCCATCTCCGATCGGAGTGGTGCCAAATCAAAATCTGCATGGAATTCAGGATGCAGATTTAGTGATACTCTATCATCCCGATTTCGTCGAACCAGCATTGCGACTTGCGCAGCATCGTCTGGAGCACAATGGATATCTCGTTGAGACTATTTCCATTGACGCCCTCATGAATGAATTTGCCGGAGGCGGTCAGGATGCGACTGCCATTCGTGACTTTGCGCGGATGCTCAAAGCGCGTTCACCCCGATTCCGGTTTCTGCTTTTGTTTGGCGATGGGTCCTATGATATGCGTCATTTCAATCAGGATCAGACAGACGAAAACTTTATCCCTGTATTTGAAACCGCAGAATCGATGAACCCCATCCGGTCATTCCCTTCTGATGATTACTTTGCTCTTCTCAGTGATGATGAAGGGAAGGATTTGAAAGGAGCGATTGAAATTGCAGTTGGCAGGTTTCCTGTAAGCACTCCCGAGGAGGCAAATGCTGTTGTCAATAAAATCATCCAGTATGATACTAATCCTGCGATGCACGGAGATTGGCGCCTGGGTATCGCCTATGTGGCAGATGACGAGGATAGCAATCAGCATCTTCAACAAACAGAAGATGTGGCAAACACACAAATGAGCACGCACGCGAAGTACAATGTCAGGAAGATCTACCTGGATGCTTTTCAACAAATGAATACACCGGGAGGAGACCGGTATCCAGACGTGAATGCTGCTATCAATGCTGCCATACAGCAAGGAACGCTGATCCTCAACTATTTTGGACATGGAGGCCCTGCGGGCTGGACGCAAGAACGTGTGCTGGGAATCCCGGATATTCAGTCATGGACAAATTTTACCAGGCTTCCTTTATTTATTACAGCAACATGTTCTTTTACACCATACGATGAACCAAGCCTGGAATCTGCCGGTGAGATGGTATTTCTGAACCCTTCCGGAGGTGCCATCGGCCTGCTTACCACAGTGCGGGCAGTATATTCCTCTTCCAATAAACGACTCACTTCAGAAGTATTTGAGCGCATTCTCCTGGAAGAAAATGGTGGCCAGTTGACAATCGGTGAAGTCATGGTCCTCGCGAAGAACAGTAATCATCAGGACACGGTGGATGTCAATGCCCGTAAATTTGCTATCATCGGTGATGCCTCGATGAAACTTGCTATTCCTGAACATGATATTGTCATTACAGCAATTAATGGACATGCTACTGGTACAGGCACACTCGATACGGCGCGTGCTCTCGAACAAGTGCGGCTTTCGGGAGAAATACGAAGCAAGCAAGGTGTGAAATTGACTCAATTCAATGGAGTGCTGACAGGCACCATCTTTGATAAACCAACTAAACTCAAAACGCTGGCAAATGATCCAAAGAGCTTTGAAAAAGAATTTGAAACACAGACAAAAGTGCTCTTCAAAGGATCTGTAAGTGTCACGAATGGTGAGTTCTCACTCTCATTTGTCATCCCACAGGACATCAGCTTTAAATATGGCGAAGGTAAAGTGAGCCTATATGCCACTGATGGTAGCGCCAATGATGCAGCAGGCATGTACGACGATTTGATCATAGGAGGTAGTTCGACAGGACTGAGTGATACAGAGGGCCCGGTGATACAGATTTTTGCAGACAATGAAAATTTCAGATCAGGCGATGAAACAGGCCCGAATCCAACAATGCTGATCAAACTCAGTGACAGTAGCGGAATCAATATCTCAGGAAACAGTATTGGGCATGATCTCGAGGGTATTTTGGACGATGATTCGCGCACATCGTTTGTATTAAATGACCGCTATGTTTCAACAATTGATGATTACACGCGCGGAGAAGTTGTACTTCCGCTGGCAGAGTTGAGTACTGGTGTGCATACATTTAAGGTTGTGGCCTGGGATATTGCAAATAATTACTCCGAAGAGTCGATAGAGTTCAAAGTCGTCGAAAACCTGGACGACGTTTTCGTAAATCTCAGGAATACCCCAAATCCATTTGGGACATCTACTCTCTTTGCGTTCGAACATCGTTTGGGGGATGGTCCAGTCAATGTCGAAATAGAGATCTTCACTGTCACCGGGAGGCTGGTGCAGAGGTTAAAAGCTGAAAATGCCGTGTCCACTGGAGGCACGATTGGTGGTATCGAATGGAATGGCTCAGGCCTGGCGGGTGACAGAATTCTCCCTGGAGCCTATTTCTATCGGGTACAGGTCGTAAGCCGCCCTGGAACCAGCGCTGAGCGCCTCTATGAAAGCCGCTTTGAGAAGCTGATCATGATGGATTAATAACAGTCTGCCGGACAATATCCGGCAGATTAAAGCATTATATTTGCGAACTTTTAAACTTCCAGATTATTCCATGAGGAAATACACTCTTTTTTTGGCTTTCTCCACATTTGCATTTGGGCTTTTGTCAGCTCAAAACTGTGAATACGACCCAAGCACAGGCGAATGGCTCACCGCAGGAGGGCTTCCCTGTGTCAACACATTGATTACTTCGGTACCCTTTCTGCGGATTGTACCCGATGCCCGGTCTGCTGCGATGGGAGATGTTGGTGTGGCGATTTCGCCAGATGCGAATGCGATGCATTTCAATGCGTCTAAACTGGCTTTTGCCACCGAAGATGTGGGTGTCTCTGCCACGTACTCACCATGGCTCCGTTCACTGGGATTGTCAGATGTCTATCTGGCATATCTGACCGGCTATAAGAAGATCGATGATTTCCAGGCTCTCGGAATTGGCCTGAGATACTTCTCTCTCGGGCAGATTGACTTCCGGGATGATCAGGGCACGAATACCGGTTTCGGCAAGCCAAATGAATTCGAAATATCCCTTGCATATGCACGGAAACTTTCAGACAATTTTTCTGCGGCATTAACTGGAAAATTTATTTACTCGAATCTTGCAGCCGGTGAGCAGGTTGGTGGTGTGGATATTACGGCTGGGACGTCAGGTGCTGTGGATTTGTCGGTTACCTATCAAAATGATATTAGTCTTGGCGCGATGCCAGCCACACTGAGAATTGGTGGTGCGATCACCAACGTTGGGTCTAAAATCTCATATACACGGAATCAATACCGGGATTTCTTACCTGCAAACCTGGGCATTGGTGGAGCGCTCGATATGGACTTCGACGATTTCAACCGGTTGACGTTCTCCTTCGATGTCAATAAACTCCTTGTACCAACACCACTCCATGACACTGATCCGAACTATGATAAGAATGCCAATGGTATTCCTGACCATCGTGAGAAATCTTTATTCAGTGGGATTTTTGGATCATTCAGTGATGCCCCGAGTAAGGGGGAAGAATGGAAGGAATTCGCATTTTCTGTCGGAGCTGAATATTGGTATGATCAGCAGTTTGCAATACGCGCAGGATATTACTATGAAAATCCGATCAAAGGCAATAGGCAATTTCTGACTGCAGGGCTTGGATTGAAATATAACGTGTTTGGGTTGAACGTCTCCTATCTCATACCCACTTCGAATCAACGTAGCCCTTTGGACAATACCTTGAGGTTCTCTCTGCTCTTCAATTTTGAATCTGTCGCTTCGGAAGAGGTACCTTCTGACAATGGATAAGAAACATCGCGGTTCTTAAAACAAATGAAAAAGGCTGCAATCGAAATGATGCAGCCTTTTTCATTTTGTATCTGCCTGTAAGCCGGATTCTGTCTCACAGCCCAAAACATGAACTGTGACGTCTATCATTTATCTATTCTGCCTACCCCTCCCGGTACCCAGCTAAGCTGAGCAAGAGCGAGCAACCCCATCCGGGATATACGTGGCATTTCAACCCGCAGGGTTTATCTCCCGCCAGGTTACCCTGTCAGGACGTGCGCTCTTACCGCACGTTTTCACCCTTACCTTCAATCACGGCCTTGAAAGGCCATGCTTTTCAGGCGGTATATTTTCTGTGACACTTTCCGTTCTTCTTTCGAAGACCCACCTTTTCAGATGGTACGGTGCTCTATGTTGTCCGGACTTTCCTCCATCCCGATGCAGAAACACCTGAACAGCGATAGACCAGCAGATACAGTACAAAGAACGACAACTTGGTCTGAATGGTTTTGAAGGCCCTTCTGATGTAATATAACCGGTATTTACTATCTATAAAATACTTAATTTCGCGATTATTACATATACTTCATTAGTATAATGTTTATAACCATTCCGGGATACCTCTTGTCCAGGAGAACTGCCTGGATCATAGCTCTGAGTGCCTGTGTCCTGGGTATTCTCATCCTGCAGTTGCGTCCCGCTCATACTCCACGCGATAAAGCGATGGTAGAAGATGTTCAGACGTACCTGCGTGCACAAGAAAGCAGTGTGAGCGCCACCCTGCTCGACCGAAGTTTCTTCAGATCACTTATTGAAGTTACAAACGGTCAGGCAACAGTAACGAACGCCCTCATTGACAAAATGCGGCTGCTTGCGGAGAAATCCTATGCACTCTATCTGTATAAAAGCGATTCACTCATTTATTGGAGCAAACCCGGTCCTGTCATTGATCCCACGCTGATTCGCTATGGACTGATACCTATCGTCGCAAGTGATCATTATGAGGATTTTCTGATCAAGGAATATGACTTATATCATGTGACCAGCTATCATGTTTATGCAAAGATCCCAATCCTGAACGATGCTGCTCACAGGCATATGACGCAGGTCATACCTATCAAACAGGAGGGAGAGCATATCGATACAAGCAGATTTGAGGACTGGGAAATCTTACGAACCGAAGAGGGTGTTCCTGTATGCGTCTTACAACAGGTACGAACTAAGCTCAGCTTCTGGCATCAGATAGCTCTTTTGTTTTTCGTCGTCATGGGGTTGCTTTCGATGCTCATTCTGGCGATGGAATTCATCCATTCCCGGCATCAGAATTTTCATGCGGTTGCCGGAGGATGGCTATCGATCACTTTCATTATTGGGACACGGGGAGTCTCATTACTGACAGGTTACCACGAGATTTTGGACCAGCTTGAGCTGTTTGACCCGTTTGTGTACCTGGGAGACCTCGGATACAGTCGGGGAGATCTCCTCATAGACAGTCTACTGTTCTTATGGATTGCGGTCATTGCTGTCAAGGGGAAAGCTCTACCCTTGCGACAACAGACAACACGGATAGAGAAATCAGTGGTCATTATCGGCACTTATCTCATCATGATTCTGAGCATGGGGTTGTTAGCATGGATTCAAAAGACATTGATTGTTACAAATGCATTACCACTGGAATTGGAAGAAATCTCGTTCCTGAATACTTCTACTGCCGTCGTATTTGCCTCTATGGGATTGTGTTTATTTGGACTTTTTGTGATTGGGCAACGCTTATTGCATTCCGTTGCGGAGATACAACCTTCCATCTACCGGCGCATAGGTGACTTGCTGATTGCAGCACTGATCAGCCTCAGCCTGTTGCATATGCTCGATTTGAACCTTTCATTTTTTGGATTCTATCTGGCAGTCATGAGTTTACTTGTGCTCTTTGATTTGTATACCGAACATAGTAATCCTTCTGTGATTTGGGTGGTGAGCTGGACGCTGCTCATTGCAGGATTTGAGGCAAGCATGCTATATGCGTATCAAAAGGATAAGGACAGAACTGATCGTCTTGAGATGGCACAACGTATCATTGCAGACATTGATGATACATACGGTATTGAGGGCCAAATCTTCCCGTGGTTGCCTGATATGCCTCCTCAAAACAGTATCGGGGTATTCAAAGATCGCAGACTCGCATATAGCTACAACTACGACTATCCTCTCATCCTGCAGGAAAACACAACTCCTGCGGCAAATAGTAAACTCATTCAAATCAATGGACGTGATGATATCGCCGCGCATGCGGATGATCTTACAGTGGTGATCGGAAAGAGAGATACTGGTTTAATCAAGGTGGTATCCACCTTCTCTTATGTGTTCACCATCTTCAGTATCATGCTGTTCTTTATTGCATTGGCGAACTCGCTGCTTCCATTTTTACCAGAGACACTGAGTTTATCATTTTCCTCAAGACCTACTTTGCGTAACCGTATTCAGGTAGCCATCGTCTTCCTGATCATCCTTGCTTTCGTGATCATCGGTTTTGTGACAGTGTTTTATCTCCGTAACACCACAGAAGATCGAGACAAACGCTATTTCGAAGACAGGTTACGTGCGGTCGCATCTTCGATTCTGCAAGCAATCCCGGCAATAGACAGCTTGGATCAAACCCAATCGCTGATACCGAGAGTTGCCGCAATCGCCTATGTATACAATCGCCAGGCAAAACTTTATAATGCACAAGGCGACCTTGTGTTGCAATCGGAAGAAAAGAAATCTGCTCCTCAACGGCTTTCAGTGAAAATGTCCTATCTGAGCAAGTTTTTAATGGATCAGAGTAACCGCTCATACACTGTTGAAGATCTTACGACATCAGGTCAGGAAAGCTATCGCGGTGTACTCGCACTTAGAGATCAGGACAATAATCGTCTCGGCTATGTGGAATTGCCTGGTACCTCTATGGTGCAATCCACACCTGATGCCGGGTCAAAATTCTTTGGCACACTGCTGAATGCCTATGTCTTTCTTTTCCTTATTGCAGTAGCTCTGGCGATAGCGGTTGCGAATTCTATCACACGCCCCTTATCAGAACTTGGTGAAAAATTGAAAAAACTGAGCATTGGCAAAAAAAACGAACCTATCCAATGGGCCATCAATGATGAGATTGGCGCTTTGATCAATGACTATAATGGGATGATTGAGAAACTTGACGATAGTGCCCAAATCCTCGCACTCACAGAGCGCGACCTGGCATGGCGGGAGATGGCTAAACAGGTGGCACATGAGATCAAGAACCCACTTACGCCTATGAAGCTCAGTATTCAATACCTGCAAAATGGAGTCAATACAAACCCCGATAAACTGAAACTGCTTGTCGCTCGAGTGAGTCATACGCTCATAGAACAAATTGATAATCTCTCAAATATCGCCTCTGAGTTTTCCAACTTCGCGAAGATGCCACAGGCGGAAAATGAGAAAGTACTCTTGAACGATGTGGTAGCCTCCGTGCATGACCTTTTTAGAAAACGCGAGGATATGGATATCCACCTGTA
This sequence comes from Saprospiraceae bacterium, assembly GCA_035292505.1. Classification (GTDB taxonomy): domain Bacteria; phylum Bacteroidota; class Bacteroidia; order Chitinophagales; family Saprospiraceae; genus DATDQA01. Next base: position 94,663 of record DATDQA010000022.1, read on the forward strand.
TGTCCCAATCCAGGATATCTATGTCTTTGCAGACAGAAATCAGCTTCTGCGCGTTCTTAATAATGTTGTCAAGAATGCTATCCAGGCGATTCCCGATGAACGTCGTGGACGCGTTGATATCTCATTACTCAAGCGTGATGATAGGGCAGTCATCAGTATTACAGATAATGGAAACGGAATTCCGGATGCGATGCGGGACAAGGTTTTCAGTCCGAATTTCACAACTAAATCATCCGGCACAGGTCTCGGGCTTGCGATCTGTGCAAACATCGTGGAGACTTTCAATGGAAAGATCTACTTCGCGACAAACCCCGATGAAGGCACAACATTTTTCATAGAAATTCCGCTCATGCGTCTCGAGGGTAATGTGAAAGAGCAGGAGCACGTGATGTTGTAAAAAAGAGTTGATTAAGATTGCAGATTTGATAACTTTCAAAAAGTCGTTAATCTCAATAATTATCTCAGCGCGTCACGCATCGTTTCCCCTATCAATGCCCGAAACATAGATTGACAACTTTCAAAAGTCGTCAAATCTCAATAATTATCTCAACGCGTCACGCATCATTACCCCAATCAATGCGGGTGATTTCACCACATGAATACCACAATCAGCCAGGATGACCATTTTGGCATCTGCGGTATCTGCTTTCCCTCCGATGATCGCACCGGCATGGCCCATCTTCCGTCCTTTTGGAGCTGTCTGCCCTGCAATAAAGCCAACGACAGGTTTTGTCCCAAATTCCTTGATCCAATGCGCAGCATCAGCTTCCATATTACCTCCAATCTCACCGATCATCACGATTCCTTCCGTCTCAGGATCCCGCATTAATAGCTCTACAGCCTCTCTGGTGGTCGTGCCGGCTATCGGATCACCCCCGACACCGATACAGGTCGATTGACCCAGACCCGTTTTAGTGACCTGATCTACGGCCTCATACGTCAGCGTACCTGAGCGTGAGACGATCCCAATCGTTCCTTTTTTATGAATAAAACCTGGCATAATACCGACTTTGCATTCCTCGGGAGTAATGATGCCCGGACAATTCGGCCCGATGAGTCTGCAATCGAAATTTCCAATGAAGGCTTTGACACGGGCCATGTCCTGGATTGGAATTCCTTCGGTGATACAGACGATGACTTTGATACCTGCATCCGCCGCTTCCATGATGGCATCTGGAGCGAATGCAGGAGGTACAAAAATGACGCTTGTATCGGCGCCTGTCTCGTGTACCGCTTTCTCTACTGTATTGAAGACGGGTCTGTCGAGATGTTTCTCACCTCCTTTGCCAGGGGTTACACCGCCGACAACCCTGGTGCCATACTCTATCATCTGACCTGCATGAAAAGTACCTTCCTTTCCGGTAAAGCCCTGCACGATGACGCGGCTGGTCTTATTAACGAGAACACTCATACTGATCTATTGTAAAAAAATGTGCGAGAGCGTCTTATTTCCGCTTGATGATAAAAACTTCCTCATCTGGTTTATGCATAAAGTATCGCTCTCTGGCATACCGTTCTGCCTGGGTTTGCATCAATTGTCGTTCGGAGAGAACCTCTTCTAACTTGTCAGCATACTCATATTTCTCACGATCGAGCTCCTTTACTTTACTGAGCAACTTATACTGCACGATGAGATTATGCCTGTCAAAAAAAGTAAGCCACACGATAAAGACCATGAACGCCACGAAATACTTATTGAATAAACCGGAATGCCTGTGTTGATCAATCCAGTGCTGCACTGAAGCGAGTAGTTTCATTGTAGTTGAGCCTTAGGAAGTACGAAGATAGAAAAAACATGAAAGCAACGATTATTTCAGCCTACCCTTTCCATCCGAGCAATGTCCTTCCGAGGTAAAAAGCACTTTCCCCAAGTTCTTCTTCTATCCTCAGCAGTTGGTTGTACTTGGCGACACGATCCGAGCGCGATGCTGAACCGGTCTTGATCTGTCCTGTATTCAAGGCTACGGCCAGATCTGCGATGGTGGTATCCTCGGTTTCTCCCGAACGATGACTGATGATCGTCGTCATCCCATTGCTCTTGGCCAGTTGCACAGCCTCAATAGTTTCAGTGAGTGTTCCTATTTGATTGAGCTTAATGAGAATTGAATTCGCAGAATGTTCTTCAATACCACGACGTAAGCGAGTGGTATTTGTGACAAAAAGATCGTCCCCGACCAGTTGTACTTTATGACCAAGTTCTTTGGTGAGCATTACCCAACCTTCCCAATCATCTTCATGCAGGCCATCCTCAATTGAATAAATCGGATAATCATCACACCATTTCTTCCAGAACTCAATCATCTGACTGGAGGTCAGCGAGGCACCGCTTGATTTATGGAAACGATAATTACCTGATTCTGCATGAAAAAATTCGTTAGCCGCAGCATCCATGGCAATTACGATATCGTCACCAGGTTTGAAACCCGCATGTTCTATCGCCATCAGTACTGTTTCAATTGCTTCCTGGTTGGATTTGATATCCGGAGCAAAGCCTCCCTCGTCACCAACATTGGTGGAATATCCCTTTGACTTTAACACTGCTTTCAACGCATGGAATACTTCTACACCCATGCGCAATGCGTCTGAAAACCTATCAGCGCCAACCGGCGCGATCATAAATTCCTGAAAGTCGATACTGTTATCAGCATGTGAACCACCGTTGAGGATATTCATCATCGGCACGGGTAACAGATGCGCATTGACACCTCCGATATAGCGATACAAGGGCATATGCAGTTCAAGTGCCGCAGCTCGCGCGCATGCCAGACTTGTTCCGAGGATAGCGTTGGCTCCAAGAGAACTCTTTGACGGTGTGCCATCCAACTCTATCATGGCCATATCAATGTCACGTTGCTCTGAGACCTCCATGCCAAGGATCGACTCTGCAATGATCTCCTCCACATGGGAGCAAGCTTTACGCACCCCTTTACCGAGGTAGCGGGCCGGATCGCCATCACGAAGTTCTAATGCCTCATGTTTACCTGTAGACGCACCCGACGGCACAGCTGACGTTCCATGAAGTCCTGTTTCGGTAGAGATTGTTACCTCTATTGTTGGATTCCCACGACTATCCAGGATCTCTCTGGCACGCACATCAATAATGGCACTCATACGGCAACCGCGACTTTAGTTGTGATCATAGATTCTACAAATTGATCAAACAGGTATCTGGAGTCATGAGGACCCGGTGATGATTCAGGATGAAATTGCACAGAAAAGGCTTTCTTGTTTCTCACCCGGAGACCTTCTACGGTATTGTCATTGAGATTGACATGCGTTACTTCTATCGTATCCCGATGTGCCTCCACGGAAGCGAACTCCACACCAAATCCATGATTCTGACTGGTGATTTCACACTTGCCTGTGATGATATTCTTTACAGGGTGATTGATACCACGATGACCATGATGAAGTTTATATGTCCGCACACCCATGGCTAATGCAAGTATCTGATGCCCCAGGCAAATACCGAATAGCGCTTTATGACTTTTTAATATGTCCTGGGTGGTACGCACTGCATAGTCCATCGCAGCAGGGTCGCCGGGACCATTGGATAAGAAATATCCATCCGGATTAAATTTCTTCAGCTCTTCAAAAGATGTCCGTGCGGGGAAAACACCGATGTAGCAGTCCCGCGCGCTGAGGCATCGCAGAATATTTTCTTTAATCCCAAAATCCAGTGCCGCTACCCGATACCTTGCTTGCTCGTTCCCGTAGAAATAGGTTGAAGGCGTACTCACCTTTGAGGCAAGCTCAAGGCCTTCCATTTTCGGAGTAGCCTCTAAGAGTGACTGCAACACCCCAACATCTGTATGTTCAGAAGAAATAATGGCATTCATCGCGCCACGATGACGAATGTGTCGTACCAATGCCCGTGTATCGATATTGTGGATACAGACAAGCTTCTCTTCTTCAAAATAGGTCTGCAAAGATTGGTCAGCCAGGGGTCTGCTATAGATATCCGCAAAATTCTTACAAATAAAGCCTGCAATCTGAATCTGTCTTGATTCGACATCTGTGTACCTGATTCCATAGTTTCCGATGTGGGCATTTGTTGCAACCAGGATTTGGCCATAGTAGGATGGGTCGGTAAAAATCTCCTGATAGCCGGTCATGCCTGTATTAAAGCAAATCTCCCCGACTGCGGTACCTGTGATCCCGGCTGCTTTTCCGGCAAACAAAGTTCCATCTTCAAGAAGCAGCAGGCAATTTCCTTGTCGTGTCATCTCCATATAAAATCAAATATATGTATTGTTCTGAATGCTGTCTTATCCAGCCTAAGTTTCCCGATTTTTCATGTCATCCCATTCTTTCGTCAACGTAAAATGAAAAAGGCGGCACTTCACAGGAAGAACCGCCCTTTTTTGAGATATTCGATTCGCAGCCGTTTTGCACTGCTTAATTTTCCTCATTTGTGTCATCCGCTACCGATCCGGTTTCTGCAGGTTTTTCAGTTGTCGCAACAGTTTTGCTCTTACCACGACGTGTTTTCCTCTTTTGAGTTGTCGCAGCTTTTGTGTCAGTACCACCAACGTAATCCTGATTGAAATCCACAAATTCAATCATTGCTGTCTCCGCCCCATCCCCGGGCCTTGTCCCTGTACGGATCACCCGGACATATCCGCCAGGTCTCCCGCCGATTTTTTCACGCACGGGACCGAAGAGTTCCTGGATCGCTTCTTTATTCTCCATGTAGCTAAAGACAGTACGTCTCGCATGCGTCGTATTTGTCTTCGCTTTGGTGACTAATGGTTCCACATACACCCGGAGCGCCTTTGCTTTCGCCAATGTGGTATTGATGCGTTTGTGAAGAATCAGAGAAGCAGCCATGTTGCTCAACAATGCCGCGCGATGGGCTTTCTTGCGTCCGAGATGATTGAATTTTTTCCCGTGTCTCATGATTAAACGATATTGTGATCTTCGTGACACCTGGTGCCGAATATCCCGCACTCATAGGTTATCACATCAATGGATTTTCATGATTAATCCTCGTCCAATTTGTATTTGGAAAGCTCCATACCGAAGGTCAGCCCTTTTGTCTGGAGCAACTCTTCAATTTCAACAAGTGATTTTTTTCCAAAATTTCTGAACTTCAATAATTCATGTGTATCGTACTTAACTAACTCGCCGAGGGTGTTTATCTTAGCCGCCTTGAGACAGTTGTATGCACGTACCGAGAGATCGAGATCTTCGAGAGATGTTTTGAGCAACTTTCGCATGTGCAGGATATGCTCATCTACGATCGCTTCATCACGACCAATCCCGTCTTCAAATGAAATATTCTCATCCGTGATAAGCATCAGGTGTTGAATCAAAATTCTCGATGCTTCTTTGATTGCATCTTCCGGGTGAATCGTGCCATCAGTCTCCACTTCAATGGTCAGTTTTTCATAGTCTGTTCTCTGACCAACGCGTGTATTTGAGATCTGATATGCCACATTCTTAATCGGAGTATAAATCGCATCCACAGGAATCACACCTATCGGTGCGTCTGAAGGCAGGCTTTCGTCAGCGGGCAAGTAGCCTCTGCCTTTCGTAATTGTGAGCTCAAGCTCCAGATTGACGGAGGGTTCAAGATGACATAAGACGAGATCCGGGTTCATCACCTTGAAGATATTGGTATGTGCCTCGATATCTTTCGCGCGAAACTCTTCCTTGCCACTGATCGTCAGATAGATTTTTTCTTCCTGAACCTCAGCATCTTTTAAGGTGGGCTTGAGACGCACCTGTTTCAGATTCAGGATGATATCTACTACATCTTCATGTATACCGCTGATGGTTGAAAACTCATGATCTACACCTGCTATACGGACAGCGGAAATAGCATAACCCTCGAGTGAAGAGAGAAGGACTCTACGCAAAGAATTTCCTACGGTTTGTCCGAAGCCGGGTTCGAGAGGACGAAATTCGAAAATCCCGCGAAAGTCCGTTGCTTTCTGGAGGATGATCTTATCCGGTTTCTGGAAGTTCAAGATACTCATAGACACTACTGATGTTTATTTTGATAAATCCGCGAAAGGCCGGCATCCCGGCATTTTTTACGCGCTCTTACTTAGAGTACAATTCGACAATCAATTGTTCATTGATCTTTTCAGGGATGTGTTCTCTGTCTGGATACTCGATGAATTTTCCCTCGAAGCGATCCGGATTCCACTCCAACCAGGGGAATTTGCGGATACTTGATTTCGCACGGACATTGTCACGAACAACATCCAGATTTTGAGATTTTCCACGCACCGAGATCATGTCCCCGGGTTTTAGTTCATATGAAGGAATATTGGTCAGCACACCGTTTACCAGAATATGCTGATGAGATACTAACTGACGTGCTGCACGACGTGTCGGAGCGACTCCCATGCGGAAAATCGTGTTATCGAGTCGCGCTTCCAGGAATTGCAACAGCACCTGACCCGTCACCCCTTTTTTACTGGTGGCCATTTCAAACAATTTGCGGAACTGCCGTTCTAATACCCCGTAGGTATATTTCGCTTTCTGCTTTTCCAGGAGTTGCAGCGCATAATCAGATCTTTGCTTTCTGCGACGAGTGGGGCCATGTTGTCCAGGGCCGTATTTTTTACGGTCGAAGATCTTATCCTCGCCATAGATCTGTTCACCGAGAGCTCTCGCTTTTTTAGATCTGGGCCCTATATACCTTGCCATTTGTTATTCTCTTTTCAGTTCAAGTAAAATGAATGAGATGGGTTACACTCTGCGTTTTTTAGGTGGCCTGCATCCATTATGCGGAATGGGAGTCAGATCTTGTATTTTAGTTACTCTCAGACCTGCTACATCGATTGCACGGATTGCAGCTTCGCGTCCTGATCCGGGACCTTTCACGAAGATTTGTACGTTGCGCATACCCGCATCAAACGCTTGTTGTGCTGCAGTATTGGCAGCCATCTGTGCTGCATAGGGAGTATTCTTTTTAGATCCCTTGAAGCCGGCTTTACCAGCACTGGCCCATGATACAACCTGACCCTGCCTGTTACATACAGAGACAATGATATTGTTAAAGGAGGCCTGAATATATACCATGCCATCCGGATCCACTTTGACTTTCCTCTTCTTTGCTGCCTTCTTGACTTTTGACATTTGGTATGCTTACTATTGATGATTACTTAGGGATTACTTCGTTGCTTTCTTCTTATTGGCAACCGTCTTTTTCTTGCCTTTACGCGTGCGGGCATTTGTGCGGGTGCGTTGTCCACGTACGGGTAAGCCTTTGCGATGCCTTAATCCACGATAACACCCAATATCCATCAGCCGTTTAATGTTCAATTGAACTTCGCTTCTCAGCTCACCCTCTACCGTGAGTTCTTCCTGAATGTAACTGGCAATGGAACGGACATTTTCATCCGTCCATTCATTGACTTTCACATTTTCATCAATGGAAGCTTTGCTGAGGATGTTTTGTGCTGTGGACTTGCCAATACCATAGATGTATTGAAGCCCAATCACTCCTCGCTTCATTCTTGGAAGATCAACTCCTGCAATCCTTGCCATAACCTGAATTTTCTCCTATATCAGAGATTAACCCTGACGTTGTTTAAACTTTGGAGTTTTTTTGTTGATGATATACAACTTGCCCTTACGTTTTACAATTTTGCAATCCGCTGAGCGCTTTTTAATCGATGCTCTTACCTTCATTGGTACAGATCTTTACTTGTATCGATACGTAATCCGTCCCCGAGACAAATCATAGGGGGACATCTCTACCGCTACCTTATCCCCGGGCAATATCCGGATGTAGTGCATCCGCATCTTTCCCGAAATCGTGGCAAGGAGCACGTGATCGTTCTCCAACCTTACCCGAAACATGGCATTTGACAGCGCTTCCTCGATGATTCCATCCTGTTTGATAAGCTGCTGCTTAGCCATTTTCAAATTTTGGAGTGCAAATATCTACTTTTTTAACGAAGTTTTACTGATTTCAACGTTATTTTTGGCCGCTGCTTCAATGCCCGTATGGTCTGAAAGGATATCAGCCCTCTCCTTCCGCACCACCACCGTGTGTTCGAAATGGGCTGAGGGTTTGCGGTCCCGGGCGCTGACGGTCCAGCCATCCTTCGCCTGCACCACTTCTTTCCTTCCAAGGTTGATCATTGGCTCGATTGCGATAACCAAGCCGTCCTTAAGCACAATTCCAGTGCCCCGACGACCGTAATTTGGGACTTCAGGAGGTTCGTGAAGATTTCTGCCGACACCGTGTCCAACGAGTTCCCGGACAACTGAGAAATGATGCACCCGTTCGCATAAATTCTGAATTGCATATCCAATGTCGCCAAGCCTCTTGCCGGCTACTGCCTGTTCAATCCCAAGGTACAAGGCCTCATGTGTTACTTCCAGCAACTTCCGGACATTGTCAGCTATCTCACCAAGAGGGAAAGTATATGCCGCATCTCCGTAATATCCATTGTGATATACTCCGCAATCTACTGAGACGATATCCCCGTCTGCAAATTCCGTATCTCCAGGAATTCCATGGACAACACCTTCATTTACGGAGATGCAAAGGGTGGCAGGAAAATCCCGATACCCTTTGAAACCGGGTTTCGCCTGATTGTCACGAATGAGCTCTTCTGCTTCCTTATCCAACAGACGACCCGTTATCCCCGGTTTGAGTCGTCCGGCAACATGAGCGAGAGTTTTACATACGAGCAGACAGTTTGCACGGATGATCTCGACTTCCTCATCAGTCTTGTAATAGATCCGATCCTGAGCAGGAGCAGAATTGGTGGTAGAAGAAATAGAGCGCAGCATACCCTCTATTACATTGGAGCGCCAATACCCTGCACATTGCTACGACCTTTCAACTTTCCAGATTTGACCAATCCATCATACTTGCGCATGAGAAGATGGCTCTCAATCTGCTGAAGCGTATCCAGCACAACACCGACGAGAATGAGCAAAGAAGTCCCCCCGAAGAAAACTGCAAATGCCTGGTTGACACCAAAAGCATATGCAAATGCCGGGATGACAGTGATAAATCCGAGAAAAATTGATCCCGGCAATGTCACCCTTGTCGTTACATTATCGATGAAGTCCGCAGTATCTTTTCCAGGCTTAATGCCCGGGATGAACGCATTCTGACGTTTCAGGTAGTCCGCATACTGCTGAGGGTTTACCAGCAGCGCTGTATAGATATAGGTAAAGAACACAACGAGAATAAATGAAATCACACTGGATAAAAAAGAAAATGGCGCTGATAGCTGTGCTACGATGCCTCCGGACAATTGGGATGCGTCGCTGACAAAATACTGCGCAACAGTCAGGGGAAGGAACATCAATGCCTGTGCAAAAATGATCGGCATTACACCAGCAGCATTTACTTTTAAAGGAATGTAATCGCGTACACCTGCCTGCGGAATATTCTGATTTCCACGCCCTACCATCCGTTTGGCAAACTGAATCGGAATGCGACGAATGGCCTGGACAATTGCGATAGTGACAAGGGTGACAACAAAGAATGCCGCCAACTCCAAAACAAAAAGAAATAATCCGCTTGCACCAAGACGTGCTGTAAACTCAAAAATCAAGGCCTGAGGCAGCCTCGCGATAATCCCAATCATGATCAACAAGGATATTCCGTTTCCAATGCCTCGATCCGTAATACGCTCCCCAAGCCACATTGCGAAGATGGTTCCGGTGGATAAAATAATGATACTTGCCAACCAGAAAATACCAGGAGAAACGTTTGGATCCACAGCGTTCATCCCCTGTACATAGGACAGATACGCACCACCTTGAACAAGGGTGATAGCCACAGTCAACAGTCTCGTGATCTGACTGATCTTCTTACGACCAGATTCACCTTCCTGTTGCTGAAGCCTTTGAAAATACGGTACGGCAAAGCCAAGAAGTTGTACGATAATCGAAGCGGTGATGTAGGGCATTATTCCCAGCGCGAAAATCGCAGCATTACCAAAAGCACCACCCGTAAATACATTGATCAGGCTTAGCAAGTCATTCCCTCCAAGTGAAGCCTGGAGAGCATCTGGATTCACACCAGGTAAAACGATAAATGATCCCAAGCGAAAGACTGCGAGCAATCCCAACGTATAAAGAATACGCTGCCGCAGTTCTTTGATGTTCCAGATATTCTTGAGAGTATCAATAAATTTTTTCATCGATAATTATTGTACGATGGTAATGATGCCCCCCTTACCTTCGATGGCTGAACGCGCGGAGGCAGAAACTGCATGTGCTTCAACAGCGACAGAATCCGTAAGCTCGCCCCGGCCGAGAATTTTTACCAAGTCCCGTTTCTTGATATAGTTTGTCTTTCGTAACAAATCAAGAGTGACGGTCTTTACGCCATTCTTCGTCGCAAATGACTGAAGCTGATCAAGATTGATACCAACAAAATATGTCTTATTCGGTGAATTGAAACCAACTTTAGGGATGCGCATTTGCAATGGCATCTGACCACCTTCATGATGCCGCTTTTTACTGTACCCCGATCTCGATTGCTGACCTTTATGTCCTTTCGTGGAAGTTCCACCATGACCTGAACCCTGGCCACGTGCAATTCGTTTGCCTTTCTTTATTGAACCGGGAGCAGGAGTAAGATTGTGCAATTCCATTTCTACATCGAGTTTACATTCACCAATTAAGACGAAATCTTATCAACGCGCACGAGATGACCGACGATATCGAGCATCCCCAGGATTTGCCTGGAATCCTCATGCTCCACAGTCTGACTGATTTTACGCAATCCCAATGCGTGCAATGTATCTTTCTGTCTTTTCGGTCGATCGATCGGACTTTTTATTTGAGTGATTCTGAGCTTTGCCATGATATCAGTCTGATGCTTCGTGTATGATTTTAACCCTGGAATAATTTGGTCATAGAGATTCCACGCTGAGCAGCCACTTCTTTAGGACTGCGGAGTTTCTGGAGTGCATCCATTGTCGCTTTCACCACATTATGCGGATTTGATGATCCCATCGATTTTGCAAGTACATTGTGCACCCCGGCGATCTCAAGTACTGCGCGCATTGCCCCACCTGCAATGACACCGGTACCATCAGCAGCAGGTTTAATGAGCACTCTGCCCGCACCGTACTTTCCATTTTGTGGATGTGGAATTGTGCCTTTATGCAACGGTACGCGGATAAGATCTTTTTTAGCATCATCAACTGCTTTTGAAATAGCCTCTGTGACATCCCTTGCTTTCCCCAATCCATGTCCAACGGTACCTTGACCGTCACCGACCACAACAATAGCCGAAAAACTAAAGGTACGGCCACCCTTTGTCACTTTGGCGACTCGATTCAGTGAGACGAGCTTTTCCTGCAGCTCAGTCTCAGTTGGCTTCACCCTTGTCACTGCTTTTGCCATCAGTTGTATTCTGTTTGTTCTATTTGCTGTTAAATTAAAACTTCAGTCCTTTTTCACGAGCACCCTCTGCCAGAGCTTTGACGCGGCCGTGATAGATATATCCACCCCGATCAAAGACCACAGAGTCAATATTCAGGTCTAAGGCGCGCTGTCCGATCAACTGACCGACGGTTTTTGCACGTTCTGTCTTATTGCCACCTGCCTGAAGGCTCTCATCGGATGAACTTGCAGCAGCCAATGTTTTGCCATTCAGATCGTCGATGAGTTGACAATAAATTTCCTTATTACTACGAAAGACAGAAAGGCGTGGCTTGTTTGCACTACCCCTGATTTTATGACGAATCCGATACCGGATCCGTTGTCTCTTTTCTATTTTATCGAAACTCATAGCTCAAACAATTATTTGCCGGCTGTTTTACCAGCTTTCCTACGTAAGACTTCGGTAGAGTATTTAATCCCCTTCCCTTTATATGGCTCGGGCTTTCTGAGAGATCTGATTTTTGCTGCAATCTGACCCAACAATTGCTTCTCAGGACTTTCGAGGCGAATTGTAGGATTTGATCCTTTTTCCGTCTTCGTCATGACCTTGACTTCATCGGGTATATACATCATGATCGGGTGAGAAAAACCGACGGAGATTTCCAGTAGATTTCCTGCATTGCTGATACGATATCCAACCCCGACCAACTCAAGTTCTTTCACAAATCCTTTATGTACTCCTTCCACCATATTTGCCAGTACAGAGCGATACATTCCGTGCATCGCTTTATGACGCTTCTGATCCGTTGGCCGTTCAATCCTGATCGTATCATCCTGCACAGAAACCTTGATATCAGGATGTACTTCCTGAGTCAGGACACCTTTCGGGCCTTTGACACTCACCAGGTTGTTCTGACTGATGTCAATCTTCACCCCTGCAGGAATTTGTATCAGTGCGTTACCTATTCTAGACATTTCAATTGGATTTAACCAATGATGCAATACAATATCATCGAGATTCTATTAATACACATAACACAATAATTCACCTCCCACATTCTGCGTCATTGCCTGCTTGCTTGTCATGACTCCCTTGGAAGTCGACACGATTGCGACGCCAAGTCCATTGATGATTCTGGGGAGTTTTTCACAACTGGTATACTTCCGCAATCCAGGCTTACTAATCCGACCCAGCTTACGGATGACGGGCTCCTTGGTACGTTTATCATATTTCAACGCAATCTGAATCGTTCCCTGCTTCCCGCCTTCTCCTTCGGTAATCTTATATCGATGGATAAATCCCTGTTCATAGAGAATCTCCGTGATCTTCTTTTTAAGATTTGATACGGGTATTTCTACGACGCGATGACTCGCCATCTGGGCATTACGAATGCGCGTGAGATAATCTGCTATAGGATCTGTAACCGCCATGTGTATCCTCCTGTCTCTCTTTTTATTGTGTTAAAATAACCAGATGATGAACTACCAGCTTGCTTTTGTGATACCCGGAATTTTACCATCGAGTGCCATTTGTCTGAACATATTCCTGCACAATCCAAACTTGCGCATATAGCCCTTAGGGCGACCTGACAATTGGCACCGATTGTGCAGCCGAATGGCAGAACCATTACGCGGCAGTTTATCCAATTCGTCATATTTCCCTTCCTCTTTCAATTGCTTGCGAAGGGATGCGAATTTATTGACCATTTTCGCACGCTTTTTTTCCCGTGCGATGAGTGATTTTTTTGCCATATCAGTGACTTAATTTCCTCTGTTCATAAAAGGCATTCCAAGCTCTGTCAGCAGTGCCATTGCTTCTGCATCCGTTTTTGCAGTGGTCACTACCGTAATATCCATTCCTTTGATCTTGGTCACCTTGTCCAGATCTATTTCTGAGAAAATGATCTGTTCGGTGATACCGCAGGAATAATTTCCTCGTCCATCAAAACCTTTGTCGCTGATGCCTCTGAAGTCGCGTACACGTGGTAAAGCCACAGAAATAAATCTATCGAGAAACTCATACATCTTTTCCTGGCGCAATGTGACACGGACACCGATGGTCATACCTTCGCGGAGCTTGAAGTTCGAGATAGAAGTTCTGGCTTTGGTTGGTACTGCCTTCTGACCAGCAATTTTGGTCAATTCCTGCTGATAGATATCGACCAGTTTTTTATCCTGGGTCGCTTCGCCAAGACCCTGGTTAAGGCATACTTTGACCACGCGCGGCACTTCCATGACCGAACGATATTGAAATTGCTCCATGAGCTTGGGAACAATTGTTTCCTTGTAATATTTCTGCAGCCTGGGTATATACTTCATCACTAGATGATTTCTCCTGATGATTTTGCAACACGCACAAGTTTACCATCCACAACTTTCCTGCCGATCCGAGTCGGTTTACCTGATTTCGGTTCGACAAGCATGAGATTCGACAAATGCACCGGTGCAGAAATTTCTTTGATACCACCGGGATTTTCATTCGTCGGTTTGCGATGTCGTTTGGCGACGCGTACATTTTCCACGACAGCCCTGTTCCTGTCTGGAAGCATTTCCAGCACCTCACCGGTCTTCCCTTTATCATCGCCTGAGATAACCATTACCCGATCACCTTTTTTGATGTGCAACTTTGGTAAGAAACGCTTTTGTTGATCTACTTTTTTCTTCTTTTTCATATCGTCAAAAACTTAGAGCACTTCCGGCGCCAGTGAAACAATACGCATATAATTCCGCTCTCTTAATTCTCTGGCCACAGGGCCAAAAATCCGAGTACCTCTTGGTTCATCCGTAGCAGTAAGCAATACAACTGCATTATCATCGAAGCGGATATAAGATCCGTCGCGTCGCCTGATCTCTTTTGTGGTACGTACCACAACGGCTTTAGAGACGGTACCCTTTTTTAGACCGCCTGGTGTTGCATCCTTCACAGAGACGACGATCTTGTCGCCGACACTGGCATAGCGTCTTTTGGATCCACCAAGCACACGGATGCAGAGTACTTCTTTGGCACCGCTATTGTCCGCTACTTTCAACCGTGATTCTTGCTGTATCATTTCTCCGGATCGATTTTCAATATCAATTACTTCGCACGCTCGACGACTTCCACAAGTCTCCAGCGTTTCCGTTTACTCAACGGACGTGTCTCCATGATCCTTACGGTATCACCAATGTTGCAGGCATTATCCTCATCGTGTGCCAGAAACTTTTTGGACTTCTTCACGAATTTTCCATAAATGGGGTGACGTAAGCGTCTTTCCACACTTACTGTGATTGTCTTTTGCATCTTGTTGCTGGTGACAACACCGACTCTCTGCTTTCTGAGTTTTCTCTCGATCATGAATACATATACTAAACTGTGACGATTATTCCAATTTCATTTTGCTCTGCGCCTTGCCCGAAGCCGACTACGTTCTGCAATTGATTGAACCGGCAACCCATTGAGTTCGCGTTTTCGCAATTCCGTTCTCAATCGTGCAATATCCCTCCGGACATCTCGCAGGCCAATAGGATTCTCAAGGCCTTTGATCACATGATCAAATTTAAGGCGCTGATACTGTGTCATTGTCCCCGCCAGCTCTGTCTGCAAATCCGTGTCAGACATTTCCTGCAACTGCTTGTATTTCTCTGATGCCATGATCAACGATTAATAATCCAATCAATTTCCCTGATGATCAGGACGTACAACCAATTTGGTTTTCACTGGCAGCTTTTGGGCAGCAAGCATCAGCGATTCGTGCGCTACACTCTTCGTCACGCCGTCTACTTCAAACATGATTCTGCCTGGTTCTACAATTGCAACCCAATGATCCACTGGTCCTTTCCCTTTTCCCATCCGCACTTCCTGCGGTTTCTTAGTAATGGGTTTGTCGGGAAAGATGCGAATCCAGACCATACCCTCCCTCTTCATACTCCTTGTCATTGCTACCCGTGCGGCTTCAATCTGGCGACTGGTGATCCTGCCTCCGTCTAATGATTTCAAGCCATACGTACCAAACGCAATGCTGCTTCCTTTCGTCGTAATACCGGGTATCCGACCTTTTTGTTGCTTCCTGTATTTTGTGCGCTTTGGCTGTAACATGACTTAATACTTCAGTTGAATTATCCTTTCTGCATTTCCTCACCCTCACAATCCTTTTGAAAAAAGTGGGGCAAAGGTAAAAACCTTTTCTGTCAACGACGACCACGCTTCCTCCCACCTGTAGGACTCGCTACCGGCGCTGCACCTTTTTCTTTCTTGGCGAGACCTGCATTCAGCGAAAGTGATCTCTTCGTCAATACTTCCCCTTTACAGATCCAGACCTTGATCCCGATTTTTCCATACACTGTCTGCGCTTCTTTCAACGAGTAATCAATATCCGCTCTAAACGTATGGAGTGGCGTGCGACCTTCCTTGAACTCTTCGCGACGCGCCATCTCTGCTCCATTTAGTCGTCCGGATATCCGCACTTTGATTCCTTCGGCTCCGGACCGCATGGTGGACTGCATTGCCATTTTGATTGCCCTGCGGTAATTGACCCGGGATTCGATCTGCCTTGCTACTGAATCTGCAACAATTGCGGCATCCAGTTCCGGCTTACGGATCTCGATGATATTTATCTGTACATCTGTGTTCGTAAGCTTGCGCAGCTCTTCACGGATCTTGTCCACCTCCTGCCCACCTTTACCGATGATTATACCCGGTCGCGATGTGTGGATAGTGATCGTAATCCTCTTGAGCGTACGTTCTATCACAATCTTTGCAATCCCACCCTTCTGGATACGCGCGTAGGTATAGTTGCGGATATTCTCGTCTTCGACGACATGATGCGCAAATTCCTTACCGCCAAACCAGTTGGACTCCCATCCTCTGATGATGCCCAGGCGATTACCAATTGGATTTGTTTTTTGACCCATAGATAACTTGCTATTTGTCTTATTCTATTCTCAGGATTTATTCTTCTTCGTCTTTTTCGAATTTGCTCCGGATGGCGTCCGAAAGCGGAATCTGATTCTCCACGATTATCGTGAGGTGGTTTGTCCGCTTACGAATGCGATGTGCACGACCATGTGGTGCCGGCCGAAAGCGTTTCAGCATTGGGCCATCACCGGCATACACCTCTTTGATATAGAGTGCATAGTCGTCGGCATTTCCTGTATTCTCGATTTTGTTTTCCCAATTGGCAATTGCACTCAGGACAGTCTTTTCCGCCCATGTTGCGGCTTCACGATTTGTAAAGCGCAGGATATTAAGTGCATCATCCACATGCTTCCCACGAATCAGATCGACAACGATCCGCATCTTGCGTGCGCTCAGGGGACAACCGTTTAATTTGGCTACAGCTTCCATTTGTAGTTCTTTTCCAGTTTTAGGACTCCGGTGTTATTACCTGTTGCCAGAGTGACCTTTAAATACCCTGGTTGGCGCAAACTCTCCAAGTTTGTGACCAACCATATTCTCAGTGACAAATACTGGCACGAATGTTTTACCATTATGGACAGCAATCGTCTGACCCACCATATCAGGTACGATCATCGAAGCTCTGGACCATGTCTTGATAACAGCCTTCTTCTTTGAAGTTTGCGCATCGAGCACTTTCTTCATCAGTTTGTGAAAGACATACGGTCCTTTTTTTACTGATCTTGCCATGATTTGGTTATTGTTGCTTATTCTTTGATTTCCTGCGTGAGATAATGAGAGCAGAAGAACCTTTGTTCACTTTCCTGGTCTTCTCACCTTTAGCCATGATCCCTGTCCGCGATCTTGGATGTCCTCCGGAAGCTTTTCCTTCGCCACCACCCATCGGGTGATCGACGGGGTTCATGGCTACTCCGCGTACCCGTGGCCTGCGACCAATCCAACGTCTGCGACCAGCCTTCCCAAACACCTGCAACGCATGATCCGGATTTGACGTTGCTCCCATCGTCGCCTTACATGTGAGCAGAATTCTACGTACCTCTCCAGATGGCATTCTTACGACAGCGTATTTATCTTCGCGTCCCATCAGAATGCCATTGACTCCAGCACTACGCGCCATCGCAGCACCTGCTCCAGGATGCAGTTCTATATTGTGAATAGAAGATCCTAAAGGAATCTCACGGAGAAACAATGCATTCCCTGTATCGGGAGGTGCACCTGCTCCTGAAACTACAGACATACCAACCTCAAGTCCACGTGGTGCAAGGATATATCGCTTCTCTCCATCCGGATAAAAGACCAGTGCGATATATGCTGTTCGGTTTGGATCATACTCGATTGTCTTTACGGTCCCGGGAATACCATCCTTGTCACGCTTGAAGTCAATGACACGATAGCGACGTTTATGACCACCTCCCCTATGCCTGACGGTCATTTTACCCGTATGATTCCGTCCACCACTTTTCTTCAGTGGGGCCATAAGGCTGCGTTCCGGTTGTGCTGTCGTCACCTCTTCATACGTATTGCCTACACGAAAGCGCGTGCCCGGAGTTACCGGATTGAATTTTTTTACTGCCATCTCTTACACATTAAGATCATGTATCAATTCCTTTTTGACGATGCTTAGATATCTGCAAAGAAGTCGATCTTCTCTCCTGCCGTCAGTGTGACGATTGCTTTTTTATATGAAGCTTTCCGCCCGCGTTGCACACCGGTTTTTGTAAAACGGCTTCTGACTTTACCAGGTACAATCAAGGTATTGACGTCGCGTACCGTGACATTGTACAGTTTTTCCACTGCTTTACGGATCTCTAGTTTATTCGCTTTTTTATCTACGACAAAGCTGTATTGCCCGCGCTTCTCTGTGAGCATCTCTGCTTTTTCCGTGATAATAGGCTTCAATAATATCTGACGTGTCATCTCAATTTCAAATTAAATAAATCAATTGTGCAATTCCTGAATCACTTTCAGCGCATTTTCTGAAACTATCAACTTGCCGGCATGCATGATCTCATAGGGATTAGCATCCTTTGCATGAATCACCCTTGAGTCAGGGACATTTCGAGACGACAGGTATAGATTCTTATCGTACTCTCCGGTTAGAAATAAAGATTTCACGCCCTGCAAATTGAGGTTCTTCAGAACATTTGCGAATTCATTCGTTTTTGGGTGATCGAGTGTGAAGTCCTCCAGTATCGTCACATTCCCCGCTATTGCTTTTGCGGAAAAAGCAGATTTCCGTGCGAGGTCTTTGACCTTCTTATTGAGCTTCTGGCTATAATCCCTTGGTTTCGGGCCAAATGCACGGCCGCCACCCTTAAACTCAATATTCTTCATCGAACCGGCTCTCGCACCACCTGTCCCTTTTTGCTTTTTAATCTTCCTTGTAGACTTAGCGACTTCGCCACGTTCCTTCGTCTTATGCGTGCCCTGACGTTGGTTTGCCAGATGCGCTTTCGCGGCGAGATACAGGACATGCTCGTTCGGCGTAATCCCGAAAATCTCAGCCGGCAACTCGACAGAGCGCCCTGTTTTCTTTCCCTGGATGTTTAATACTTCAAGAGTCATGATCCTTCCTATTTTTCAATGATAATCAAAGAGCCTTTATGACCCGGAATAGCACCTTTCACAAGCATAATATGCTGCTCAGGGAATATTCTAAGCACTGTCAGGTTTTTAATTTTCACCCTATGGTTGCCGTCCTGACCTGCCATGCGAAGACCTTTCACCACACGTGAAGGAAACGACGATGCACCAATGGATCCCGGGGCACGCAGCCTGTTATGTTGTCCGTGAGTAGTACCGCCAACACCACTGAAGCCATGCCGTGTGACGACACCCTGGAATCCCTTTCCTTTAGAAATGCCTATTGCAGCGACGGTATCCCCTTCGTTGAAGACGTCACTGACAGACACCACTTCTCCAAGGTTCTTATTGAGTGAGAAGTCACGAAACTCTACAAGTTTTCGTTTGGCAGCCGTCTTCGCATTTTCGAAGTGGCCCAGCATTGCCTTGGAAGTATTCTTGGATTTCTTCTCTCCAAAACCTAACTGGAGGGCACTATAGCCATCCGAGTCTTCAGTCTTGACCTGCGTCACGACATTAGGGCCGGCCTGAATCACAGTACAGGCGACGTTCCGACCTGCATCATCGAAGATGCTGGTCATTCCAATTTTTTTACCAATCAGTCCGTTCACAGCGACTTGGTTTACTCCCCCGTGTTCATCACGGAGGCAAATCAATGAATGAATCTCAATAACAACTTATTTTTCCTAGGTCATCATCAGGATTACGATCTCCGATCGTTGGCCTGGATGCTAAGTAAGCTTGACCTGGATGTCTACCCCACTAGGGAGTTCCAGCCTGGAGAGAGCGTCCACCGTCTTTTGGGTAGGAGTGTAAATCTCGATCAAGCGTTTGTGCGTACGCAACTGAAACTGCTCACGAGACTTCTTATTTACATGCGGAGAACGCAGAACTGTAAATATTTCCTTCTCGGTAGGCAGCGGAATCGGACCCGTCACGACGGCTCCACTGTTGCGCACAGTCTTCACGATTTTTTCCGTCGACTTGTCCACAAGATTGTGGTCATACGAGCGGAGTTTAATCCTGATTTTCTGATTCATAACCTATTCGAATTTATATTGAATATCGAATACTTAAAGACTTATACTAAACTTAAACTTTGACTTCCCCTTTAGCCTTTTCGATCACCTCAGTTGCAATGTTTTTAGGCACCTCTGCATAATGTGAAAATTCCATTGTCGAAGAGGCACGACCACTTGTGATCGTCCGTAACTGAGTGACATAACCAAACATTTCGGACAAAGGCACTTCTGCTTGTACGGCAATTGCACCACCAATCCGACCCTCCTGGCTTTTTGGCATTCCCCTTCTGCGATTGAGGTCTCCGATGACGTTGCCTACAAATTCTTCAGGTGTCACCACTTCAAGTTTCATAATAGGCTCCAGGATCACTGGTCCTGCTTTAGGAGCAGCAGCTCTGAATCCTTCTTTTGCACACAATTCAAACGCGATTGGCTTCGAATCTACTGCATGCGTCTGTCCGTCATAGACCTTTACTTTCATACTGTCCATCGTATATCCGGCGAGGACTCCATTATCCATCATAGCGTTAAAGCCCTTTGTGATTGGAGCCATGAATTCTTTTGGAATAGAACCTCCGTGAATTCCATTGACAAATTGCAGCCTCACCTTTCCCGATTTGAAATCATCACTCTGGAGGAATTCGTCATCTGCAGGCCCTAATTCAAATGACATCTGTGCAAACAGACCGGAACCCCCGGTTTGTTTTTTGAGACGCTCTGTATGATCTACTAATCTCGTGAGTGCTTCTTTATAGTTGACTTGTGGTGCACCCTGATTGCACTCAACCTTGAACTCTCTACGTAGTCTGTCCACGATAATCTCAAGGTGCAACTCACCCATCCCGGAGATCACTGTCTGATTGGTTTCTTCATCATAACGCACCCGGAATGTTGGATCTTCTTCTGCCAGTTTAGCCAGGGCCATCCCGAGTTTATCAAGATCCTTCTGCGATTTTGGTTCAACGGCAATCCCGATCACAGGATCCGGGAAGGTGATATTCTCAAGAATGATAGGTTTGTTGATATCACACAGTGTATCACCAGTGCGGATATCTTTGAAGCCCACTCCTGCCGCAATATCACCTGCATATACGGTGTCGATCGGATTCTGCTTGTTCGCATGCATCTGATATACCCGTGAGATACGCTCTTTGTTTCCGCTCCGTGTGTTGAGTACATAAGAGCCCGCATTGAGTTTACCGGAGTATACCCGGAAGAAACAAAGACGACCTACATAAGGATCTGTTGCAATTTTAAATGCCAATGCGGCAAATGGTTCATCGTCGGAAGGCTTCCGTGTAATGATCTCATCTGTATCGGGATGAATACCTTCCACAGCTTCCTTATCCAAAGGCGAAGGCAGGAATGCACATACGGCATCCAGCAATGACTGTACACCTTTATTCTTGAATGAGCTGCCACACATCATCGGTACGATACTCATATCTATCGTAGCAGCACGAATGGCGGCACGAATTTCTTCAGGTGAGATGGAGTCCGGATTGTCGAAAAACTTCTCCATGAGGCTCTCATCATATTCCGCAACGGCTTCAAGAAGTTTTGCTTTTTGTTCAATCACTGTCTCTTTCAGATCATCCGGAATCGGAATGACATCAAATGTCAAACCCATATCGTCATCATTCCAGACAATGGCTTCATTTGTGATCAGATCCACAATGCCGCGGAATTTTTCTTCAGCACCAATCGGCACCTGAATTGGAACAGCAGTCGCTCCCAGTTTTGCACGTACATCTTCCACGACGTTCATGAAGTCGGCACCGGAGCGGTCCATTTTGTTGACGAATCCAATTCTCGGTACGCGATAGCGATTTGCCTGACGCCACACTGTTTCACTTTGTGGTTCTACCCCCGAGACTGCACAGAACAAGGCAACCGTTCCATCCAACACCCGGAGGGATCGCTCTACTTCAACAGTAAAATCCACATGCCCCGGCGTATCGATGATATTGATCGAGTAATCTTTGTCATTCCACTTCCAGCCAACTTTAGTAGCGGCAGAGGTGATGGTAATCCCGCGTTCCTGCTCCTGTTCCATCCAGTCCATGGTGGCAGCGCCTTCATGTACTTCGCCCATCTTGTGCGAAATACCGGTATAATAGAGAATACGCTCGGTAGTCGTCGTCTTACCGGCATCAATATGCGCAGCAATGCCAATATTCCTTGTATATGCGAGGTCCTTTGCCATGCTATACCATTACCGCATTCTGAAGTGAGCAAAGGCTCTGTTTGCTTCGGCCATTCTGTGAGTTTCTTCTTTTCGGCGTACTGCAGCGCCTTCACCTTTCGCGGCTGCAATAAGTTCATTCGCCAGCTTATCGGCCATACCTTTACCTGATCGCTCGCGCGCAAAACGGATGAGCCATTTCATGCCAATCGAGATTTTGCGCTTTGGGTGTATCTCGGTCGGAATCTGGAATGTAGCTCCACCAATACGGCGGCTTCTTACTTCCAAAGATGGTGTAGCATTCTCTAATGCACGTTTCCAGGTCTCATGCGGATCCTGACCTGCACGTTCCTGAATCATGTCCATGGCATTATAGAAGATATTGAAGTTGACACTTTTCTTTCCTTCCCAGAGCATATTATTAACAAAACGCGTGACCATCGGATCGCTGTAACGTGGATCCGGTGCCATAGGTCTTGCTTTTGGTTTTCTCTTACGCATGCTGTCAACAGTATTATCAGTTTCTCAGTATTCTATTTTTATTTCTTGGGGCGTTTTGTTCCGTATCTCGAGCGGCTCTTCAGACGGTTATTAACACCGGCAGTGTCCAGAGCACCACGCACGATCGTATAACGCACTCCAGGAAGGTCTTTTACCCGGCCACCGCGGATCAGGACGATCGAGTGCTCCTGAAGGTTGTGTCCTTCACCTGGGATATAAGAAATCACTTCGATGCCATTTGTCAGTCGCACTTTCGCCACCTTGCGCAACGCAGAGTTTGGCTTTTTGGGAGTCGTGGTATAGACACGCGTGCATACACCGCGTTTTTGCGGACTACCGGCCAAAGCACGTGTCTTACTCTTATAGACTACCTTTTTCCGCCCTTTGCGTACGAGCTGATTAATCGTTGGCATACTATGCTGATTATCTTTGTTTTAGACGACCTTTTAAGATGAAATTAGATTTGCTTCTTCAAAAGCGGATGCAAAGGTAAATTTTTTCCTCAATTAAATGACTGAATCAGCAGGGTATGCGTCAAAAATCGTCCTCACACGAAATCAGGCCTATGATCAGGCAAGCGGTGGTCAGCGATCTCGAGGCCATTTTACAGCTCGTCCGGGAGTTGGCAGAATACGAGCAAGCCCCTGGCAAGGTGACAGCGACTCTGGCCACCTACCAGGATGCCTTTACCGCCGGATATTTCGAAGCTCTGGTGGCTGATCTCAACGGCGAGATCGTCGGGACTTCGATTTACTTCCGGGCCTTCTCCACCTGGAAAGGCAGAATGATGTACCTGGAGGATTTTGTCGTACACGAAGAGTACAGGAGACACGGGATCGGGAGGCTCCTCTTCGAAGCCTTTCTTGAGAAAGCGCAAGAAGCCCAATCAGTCCTTTGTAAATGGCAGGTATTGAGGTGGAATGAACCGGCTATCAATTTCTACAGGAAGTATGACACTGTCTTCGATGACGAGTGGGTAGATGTGAAGATATATTTCTAAGTTGTCGCTATGTCGCTTCTAAGTGGCTCAGTGGTGATTTAAGAAGAGCGACTTACCAGCCCGTGAATAAAATCACGTAAGACCACCATTGGCTCGTTTGAGATACCGAGCTGATCGAGAGATTCCATCGCATTCTGAAAGAAATGTCTTCCGAGGTTGTCAGCCCGTTCTTTTACATTCAACTTATCGAAGAGGTTTAGCACCTGCTGAATCTTGACTTCGGGATTGGCTGCATCTTTATTATAGAGTTCAGACAGGCTGGTTCTACCAACAGCAGTTGAAGATTCCCAGGCAAGCGCATAGAGGATGCTTTTCTTTTTCTGCAGAATGTCCCCTCCGCGCCTTTTACCTACAAGTTCTTCATCACCGTAAGCATCAAGGACATCATCCTGAATCTGAAAGGCCTTGCCAAGGTTGATCCCAATATCATTCAGGGTTTCTGTATCAGAAGGACTTGCATCTGCAAGTGAAGCGCCGATATGCATCGCACAACCAAGCAGTACAGCAGTTTTTTTCTCCACCATCAGCAGATAATCATTGACTGTGACGTTGTCGCGATTTTCAAAATCCATATCCATTTGCTGACCTTCACAGATCTGCACTGCTGTATCGCTGAATTCTCCTATCACCTTGTACACGTTTTGCCCGGCACAAGCAGAGAGGAGGAGATCAAAACTCCGGATGAGCATCAGGTCTCCGGCGAGGATAGCAGGGTTTGTGCCATACTTCGCATGCACTGATTTCTTTCCACGACGTAATTGCGCTGCATCCATAATGTCGTCATGGATGAGTGTGAAATTGTGGAAATACTCGAGTGCCAGAGCAGCAGGAAGGACTCGTGAATAGTCTTCGCGATAAAGAGTATAAGATAAAAGCAACATGAGCGGACGAACACGCTTCCCGGGTTGCATGATTGTGTACTCTACAGGTTCGTAGAGAGACTGAGGAGAGTTCCGCACAGGAAACTGCCCCAGAAAGTCTTCAAAGGCGGTCTTCAGATTTGAAACTGAATGCATAGGGGTATAAAGAAAAGGAAAAAGAGGATTCTCGATTTTCGATTCTTCACTCTTGATTCAATGAAAAGGACGAACCTTTCCCTTCACCCTGGCAGGTTGAGATCTTTCAGGCAGGTAGCAGATTCGAAAAATCATATCAAATGCGAACTACTCCTTTAGTACGATGAGTTTTTTACTCGCTGTAAAATCTCCAGCGCTCAGACGATAGGAGTACACACCTGGTGATTTGAATTCTCTTTTATTCAATAGAAACTGATGATAGCCTTTTTCAAAATTGGTCGCCTCATTATAAACCTGATCACCATTTACATCGTAGATGCTAAGGGTTACTTGCAATGCGGCCGGTAAGCTGAAGCCAATTGTCGTTTCGTCGGAGAATGGATTGGGTACATTTTGATAGAGGGCATACGCTGTACCGGCGAATTCATTCTCCGTGATACTCAAAGCGATATCCACTGTCTTCAAATCATCGGTGACTGCCGTCGACGGCACATATGCTTCAGCTTTTGTGATATCTGAAGTGAGGTTCAGCATTTCGCTGAGTGAGCCAGTTTCTGTTGCTGTGAAGATCAGGAAGAACAAAGGGTTAGCGGAGACTAAATGCCTACGCCTTGCTTCGGTTTTTGAAAAAGTCGCCGGTACCGGGCTAGCCCAGCTCATAGTGATGGCATCGTGGTGAACGGCAATGCAATCGGTTGTCACGTCAATACTGCCAGCTTTCACACCTGTATACTTAAGGCCTTTAGTCTGAAGGGTGAATTGAAAGCCAAGCAGATCTTGAAGTCCATCACAGTGTATCGGGGCTTCAATGACTTGGTTCTGTTTTACAGAGTGCTCATCAGTGTGCAACTGCAGTACAGGTCTTGTCTGTCGTGTAAGGATTTCTTCCGGGGTCAGATATGTTGTTCCATTCACATCACCGACTTTCACACCATAAAAGTTTCCATCAAATTCCAGCTGACTACCTGCCGAATCAGTTTCAGGAAAAGGCCATGGACTGTTAAAATCAGGAAACACATACAGAGTCGGTATAAACCGCCAACTTGTATTCTTCGGAAATCCAGACGTCAACCCAAGAATCAGTTTGCGCAATTCCACAATGTCCAGCGCGGAAACAGACTCCGAATTGTTGATATCAGCGGCAATGTGTTGATATGGCGATTCAAGAAGTTGCGTGCCAAGGAGATGCTTTTGAATCCTGATCAGGTCGAGTGTACTCACACCGTTCTTTGGATCGTCATTCTTATACGGTACTATTTCGAAAAGAAGGAGAGGATTGATGACAAAGTGATCGTCATAATATCCTTCGTTATCGGTAAACGTAGTCAATACCGTATCCCCATTCGGCCATCTAAAGTCAACTTGTACCGATGGAATTCCCTGACCTCCTATTGTTGTGATGCGATAAGGTCCATAACTGTCACATTCGCACGCGTTGTCATTGTCATCAAAGACAATAAATGTGGTACAGAAGTCTTTGTTTCTTTCATCCCATACAATAGAGTCATCGCAATCAATATCGATACCGGCATCGGCGATCCAAATTTCAAATAAGAAGGATGGGCCTTCACAAAGGATATCCCCGCAATCGAAGACCCTGGCTGGCTCATAGCTATTTCCACTGAAACTATATATCAGGTCGTCATATCCAGTGCAATCGTCCACGCTGTATCCAGAATCAAAGTCTCTCGCCCAAAGTGTCACCGAACCTGAACTCGGCAGCACAACAGATGAAAGCCCAACACAAATTGGTCTGGGCTTCTCACAGTCCTCTACGCGTATCAGGTATTCAAATATTGTTGTCTCATTGCAATCATTCACAACTGTCCAAAGCAAGCGATGATGTCTGTTAACAGATGCACATGACCCACTTGTATAGGGAACACCGTGCAGATGGATTTCATGATCTGCTGGCAGAGAGCTTGAGCGTGTATCAAAATTCAATACCACCTGTTGATTGAGATCAAGAGGTACTGTGGTGGCTGCAACAACTTGTACGAAGTCAATCCCATCGAATGGATAAAATCTGACATTATATGTTACATTACTACCGCACGTAGGAGTTACAGTCTGGGTTGACCAGATATGCAATGTACAACTTGATGCATCTGGATGGCCTTCACCCAGGTAGACTTGACTAGATGCAGGTAGCTCTGCATTGCTCATTGAAGTGCAGAAGATGAGTGTATCTGCACTTTGCGCATTGACGAATCCATTCGCTGTAAAATCTAATTTGACATCTCTGATTTCAATTTCTTCGGCGATTGAAGTCGCTGCTACATAGGCTTCAGCTCTTGTGATCCCGGAAGTGATATTGAGAAAATCACTCAGCACGCCATCTGTGGCAACTGTAAACTGTAAAGTGAAGAGTGGACCGTTGGCGACTACATGTCTTGCACCACCGCTAAAGCTACTGGCGACATGCGGTCGCTGTGCTCCGGCAGTTAAAAAAGTCACCGGTACTACATCGTTCCAGCTCATCGTGATGGCATCTTTGTGAATGCCAAAACATTCTGATGAGACATCCAGGACACCAGCCTGCATGCCGACATATTTCAATCCTTTTGTTTCCAGAGTAAACTGGAAGCCGAGAATATCTTCGATCGCCTTTGAATAAACCGGAATGACAATCGTCTCTCCTGCTTTCACGTTTCGATCGTCAATAAGGAGTTTCCATGATTCTTCTGGGCCTCTCGCATGAATCTCAGTAATACCTCCCATTGTACTGCCATTGACATCGCCGATTTTCACTCCGATAAAATTGCCATTGAAACCATCATAGTCATATTCGACAGATTCAGGAAAAGGCCATGGGTCAAGAGTATCCGGAAACATGTATGGCTTATGGACAAAGCGCCAGCTTTCGTTGTTTGGAAAATTCGATGTGAGTCCAAGAATGAGTTTCCTGATATTGATGAGATCAAGCACACTGACGCTTTCTGAATTATTGGCATCCGCAGCAATAAATTTATACGGAGAATCAAGCAACTGCGTGCCTAACAAGTGTTTCTGAAGTCTTACAAGATCCAGCGTGCTGACACCATTTTTAGCGTCGTCATTCTTGTGAGGCACCACGTCATAATGGAAGAGAGGATTGATGAAATGCGAAATATCATAGTAACCATCATCATCTGTCAACATATGATAAAGGACATTACCATTATGAACGAAATCGATACTGACATTTGCTATCCCAACTCCTCCAGGTGTGGTGATGCGTGTAATTGAAGAGCCGGAACTGTCACAAACATTCTCATTATCATCGATGACGATGAGTGTTGTGCACGAATCCTTGTTTCGTTCGCTCCATTCGATGCCGAGCGGTTGAATAAAGCCATTACAATTCAGGTCCCTGCCTTCATCCGCTATCCAAATCTCTACCAGGAAACTTGGACTCCCATTTGCTTCTATCGATGTACAATCAAAGACCCGACTTGGTTCATAGAATTCTTTATTAAAGCTATATAAAAGGTCTTCCTCTTTTGTACAGTCGTCAATGCTCTGATTTTCGAAGTCTTTTGCCCATATGGTTAATACCCTGGAACTGGGCATCACTACAGAACTCAATCCAACACACGAAGGCTTGGGTTTATGACAATCATCAACTCCCAGATAGGATGTAATGATCGAAGTATCACCGCAAGCATTCGAAATTGTCCATTCCATAAGATGGTATACATCGACACCGGGTACTCCATCGCAATTCCTGCTTGTATATGCTAAACCGGATGTCCTGATCGGATGATCAGCGGGAAGACTGTTGTCACGTGTATCAAATGATAAAGTAGCGTGCTGATTGATATCAAGCTGAACCTCTCGTGAATCGATGACCTGGATTGCGTCAACTCCAGAGAAAGGATAGATCCGGACGCTGTACGTCATGCTCCCACCACAAGGATCAGTGACTTCTTGTGTCGTCCAAATATGCACAGAACAGGAACTTGCATCCGGATGACCCTCGCCAAGAAAAGTCTGGTTGTTAGGTGGCAACTCAGCATTACCGTAATCTACGCAAAACAATAACGTATCAATTGCAACAAGGCTTTCAATATCAGCAATTCGTTGTGTCAGGGAAGATTGATCCGGAAAGTGGATGACTGAGAAGTCTGGTTTCAGTAGTGCAAAGAGCACTATTCCTGAGAAGATGGGGAGGTTTCTCATGGCGATATGTTTTTAGCTAAGGGATTAATAAGACCCGTTCTACACAAGTCTCTCTGCACAATGGAACTCAATGTACAAAGAATAGACTAAATTATTGGAGAAATCAGAGGAAATGGAGGAAGAAGATGAATTTGACTTGCTGGGTTTCTGGAATGCAGTCATTTCGCGGGTGCCATGAAGACGTGATTGAATTACCTCAACAGGCGGACCCTGATGCACTCATCGTTTACCTCCCACTTTCCGAGCAGTACTTCCACTATGAGTCTGACAGTCCTCGACTTCTGACGGCTCAGCCTTATGTCTTCATAAGGGTTGTGTATCAAGTCATCACTCGTTAGCGTCCGGGTCTGCATCCTAAATTACACATGCTGTCAGATCTCCCCGGGTATTGCGCAGATACCTTCACACTTATACCTGTCGCATACACATGTCCTCCTGCTGTGTAAGAATTGGGCTTTAGAGATATTGGCTTCCTCACCCAAAGAACATGCCTCTGTGCGATTCCTGTTCGTCAGGCCAGCGTTTTGTTTCGGCTTCCTTAATCTATAGCTTCGCATCTATAAACTTGCCGTTTAGCTAATGATTCCCCTTACCGGGGCTCATTGAAGACTTTCACTTCTAAGTATCTGCGCCCTGCTGGGCGCACCAACAAAAAGGCCTTGGCATCTCTGCCAAGGCCTTGCATTATCAACCTGAGAAAAGAACAAACTTGTTATTCCTTCGAGAGGATGAGCTTCTTGCTCGCTGTGAAGTCCCCTGCGTTCAGCCGGTAATAGTATGCGCCAGCTGTCTTCAGATCTCTTCCTTTCAGTGCAATCGTATTAAAACCTTGAGCATAGTTGCCATCAATTATGCGAACCACTCGACCATGGATATCATAAACCGTTAGCGTGGCGAACATCACTGCTGGCAGGTCAAAGCCTATCACTGTCTGATCTGCGAATGGATTCGGCTCGTTTTGATAGAGGGCATATTCCTCGACTCGCTCACGCTCGCTCGGAATGACAAAATTCAGTTGAACATCCAGCAGTTCGACATTGTCGGACACTGAAGTCGCCTGTACGTATGCTTCCGCATCAGTAATCTCGGAAGTGATCTTCAACATGTCGCTCAAAATTCCTGTATGCGATACCTGGAATACAAGAGAGAACAGTGCTTCGTCGCTATCAACGCTTGCAGGTTCTGCAAACCCTGCAAGGTTGGTCCAGCTCATCGTGATTGCTCCATTGTGAGCTGCGATGAAATCAGCCGGGACCTCAAGAGATCCTGTATGTACTCCTGTATATTTAAGTCCAGCAGATTCCATCGTAAACTGGAAGCCAAGAATGTCAATGAAGTTTTGGCCGTGTACTGGTATTTCAACGAGTTCTCCTTCTTTCACAGTTCTATCTTCTACCCACAACTTCAATACCTGTCGCGCTCCGCGTGTGACGATTTGTCCTGCATTCGCCACAACAGTACCGTTGATATCACCGACTTTGATACCGATGAAG
The DNA here is from genome assembly GCA_035292505.1 of Saprospiraceae bacterium. Taxonomy (GTDB): domain Bacteria; phylum Bacteroidota; class Bacteroidia; order Chitinophagales; family Saprospiraceae; genus DATDQA01. The sequence goes on from DATDQA010000022.1 coordinate 124,837, forward strand.
TCCTCCTGAAGTGTCATCCCGCTTTGCAGTTCAATAGTTTCAGCAAATGGCCATGGAGAGGCAGGATCATCGAATTCGAAATCTGCATCTGCAAATCTCCAACTTGTATTTTTTGGGAATTCGATATACAAACCAAGAATGAGTTTGCGGATCTCCACAAGGTCAAGTGCGCTCACACTCTCAGAATTATTCGCATCTGCTGCAATCATTTTGTATGGGCTGGCCAGTGGTTTAATACCCAACAAGTGCTTCTGTATCTCGACGAGATCCAAAGTACTCACGCCATTCTTGTGATTGTCGTTACGCTTCGGTTCTACTGTATAGTCCAGTAAAGGATTCACGAAGTGATACTCACCATTTTTATCGGTGATATATGTACTCATGATCTGTCCACTCTGATCCATCATATTGACCTGTACGAGCTCGACAGCTTCCACATCTTCCGTTTCAATCACACCTGCTACCCCTACTCCGCTATCGCATACCATTTCATTGTCATCGATTACGATAAACGTCGTGCAGAAGTCCTTATTCCGCTCCTCCCAGGAAATCACGCCATCGCAATTCTGGTCGTTTCCTTCATCCGCAGCCCAGATCTCGAGAATGAATGTTGCACTTCCGTTTTGCTCAATCAGATCACAATCGAACACGAAGCCTGGCTGATAGGTGTCTCCACTGAAACTGAATAATAGATCTTCATGTGCAGTACAATCATCCACACTTGATCCTGAATCAAAATCAGCAGCCCAGATCGTGACAGATCCACTTGAAGGCATCACCACACTGCTTAACCCTACACAAATCGGGGTCGGTTGCTTGCAGTCTTCCAGACGGAGCAGATATGAACACGTACTCAGATTACCGCAACCATCTTCAACACTCCACAGGATTCTGTGATAATCTTTTGTTCCACCAGGGAATGGATAATTGCTGCAGAATCTGTCATTGTATGGTAAGCCATATCGGCGTATGGGATGATTTGATGGCAAGGAATTCTGTTGCGTATTAAATATCAGAACAGCTTCATTATTGCTATCAACTGACGTATGCGTCGGTGCAACCACCTGCACGAATTCGGATCCGTTGAATGGATAGAATTTCACATCATAGATTACTTCATCGCTGCAGGCTTCATATACCGTATGCGTGGTCAGGACATGCACGGAGCACGCACTGGAATTCGGATCTTCCTCACCGAGGAAAACCTGATTATTCGTAGGCAAGGTCACGCCCTCATCTTCCACACATAAGGTCACCGGACCCGATGGACAATCAGTGAACTGTGCACCTGTATGATCATTCACCTTGATTACCTGTACGTATTGCCAGTACCCATAGAATCCGCCTTCACCATCCGATTCGAACTGGCACCAGTCAATGACAGTCCAGGTACGCACGATTTTAAAGCATGCGCCATCGATGAAGTAGAAGATCTGGTCTTCATACGTCACACCGATTATACTGCAGTTGTCATCATTTACGATTGGTCTGTTGTTTGGTGCATATGCACTGAGATTCTCTGGTGTCAATTCTCCTTCAGGACAATCTGTCAATACCAGATCACACGGCCAACGGACGTCGTCTGCATTATTCAGACCACACACCTGGTCAGTGATATAAAATGGATCGAAATCCACAACCCAGATACGCTGACGGCATGTACTCGTGTTACCCTGTTGATCCTGTGCACGGAACGTGCGCTCTACAAGGCGAACGGCATTATCTGGTGCGCCTCCCGGCAGATCATTGCCACTGCAATCGTCAAAGAGTCTTGTCCGGATGTCAATATTTACATTACAGTTGTCATCTGCCCAACCGTCAAGTCCCCAATGATATGGCTGTGGAAGTTCATCATTTCCCGGATCGTCGATGATCACATATTCGCGATCACTTTCATCAAAATCATACGCATCCAACACGCGACCGAATACACTTTCCAATCCATCCGTGGGTTCGAAGCCATTTGTTTCGTGTCCATCAAACCAAAACTCACAGCTCACGACGATGTCCGGTGGACATATGATGAACGGAGGGAGTTTGTCCTGTACCAGGACCTCGACCATGCAACTGTTGATATTTCCATACAGGTCTGTCACCCGGAGCTCTACCATGATTGTCTGACCCGCGTCACAGCATGCGAAAGGCACCCATTCCTGGAATGTCAGACCACGATCAATTGATTCAGGAAGGCCACCATCGTTATTCGGATACTCACCGTTTGGCCCGATCCAGTCGAAATCAATACAACTATCCATGCGTCTCGCAAGGAAGGTTACGGGGCCACAATTGTCATGACTGCCGTCATCAAATGTTGTCGCATAGATTTTTGTCAAACCTTCATTCAACGGATCATCTGTCGTCAATGCCACGACTGTATGCTCGTCACAGATCGGTACTGGGGGGACATCGTCAACCACAGTGATCTCATAGCTACATGAACTTTCATTTCCACATGCGTCTTCTGCAGTCCATGTCACAGTATGCGTACCAAGAGGCAGATCATCTACTCTGTAGAAGTATCCACCGAAATGAATCAGCACACCTGCACTGACTGAAGGAGTGAGTGTAAATGGCGTACCACAGAGATCAAATGCTTCAGGAATCAACAGATTCACATCGGCATTACAGAACCATGGATTCGTACCTACAGTCTGATCCTCCGGACACGTCAATACCGGAGCCTGATCATCCGTCAGTTTGATAATCTGTTGACATTCTTCAATTTCCTGTGTGCACCAGTCAAGGATTGTCCAACTCCGGATAATCTTCGTGCCATTACCACAGTCAGCCAGTTCATGATCCCAGTACCCAACGAAAATATTGCATACTCCACCTTCTGTGATCGGCACACCATCAATTGTCGGCCAACCAGTCACGCTCGGATGGGCCGATTGACCACATGTCCCGATATAATTTTCCGGGCATTCCAATGCTGCCAATGTCAGTGGCTCGATCGTCAAAGTCTGAACACATTGTGCGGTATGACCAGAAGCATCGGTTGCCGTCCATGTGCGAAGTATCGTGATACTGTCACAAAGTTCACCGCTTTCCTCGTCAGAATACGCAAGGGTCACGTCACCACAATTGTCCGAAGCAATCGGTGCAAACGGCGCATTCTGCATGTACTCGATTTCCAGATGCCATTCATCCAAAGTTCCTGCATCGCCTCCCGCATTATCTGTAATCATCAATGTCCAGGTACCGTTCGGGTTGGTGGAATTGTATTGTGCCAACGGTGGAGTGCCCAATTGGAATGCTACGGGCTGAAGGATAAAATCACATCCATCATTAATATCCGCACAGAGGACTGTCAATGGACCTGCATCATCAAATTTCTGATGCATATTATCGGTCGGACCACACTGACCAAAACCCCATAATAGTGTCGAAGCTCCGGATGGACTAATGATTTCCGTATCGCAATCTCCAATCCATGTATGCGTAATCTTTACACAGACATTCACATCAACGATCTCTACGCCTTGTGGCAAGCTGACATTACAAGTTGAGGTAGTAATTACACCTGCGTTAGGTCCGATCGGCAACCCTGGAAACTGCGAACACGTTGAGACACCCTGGATTGGTGGAGTAAACACCGGATCAAGGTCTTGTCCACAAGTGAGAGTGTAGTCCTGGCAAGTCAACTGCGGGGGTAATTTATCTTCAATCAGGAAGGTTCCCCAACATGAAATACCTGTTTCCGGATCTGTGATGGTCACTGTATGTAAACCAAGACCATAGGGCAAGGAAATACAATTGACATTTACATCGGGACCATATTCATCCACAGTGACAATGTAATCATCATAGCATCCATATGGGCCACCTTCCAGGATGACGTCTGCACATATCCGGGCTTCACAATTATCATCCACTGAAATATGCACAAGATCATTACAAGCAGGCGGTATTGAGAATGGATGTTCATTGACTACGATATCGAAGCAACAACTATCCACAACTTCACCGGTTTGACCATCGATCAATTGGAAGCAATTTGTTGTTGTTCCGATTGGGAAGGCTGATCCGGATGGCAATCCGGAAATCTGTACCAGTATTGCGCCTACCTGAAGGATAGCGCCATTCAATACCTGTATTGGGTGGATAAATCCGAATCCAAAAACATTATAATCTGTTGGCGAGACAGCGCCACAAGGCGCGGCCTGAATGTATGCAGGTGAAGAATTACCGGCATAATTTCCGGCAACACACCATGGACCACCAGCTGTGATACGCTGTTCTACACAAATAGTACTCCCTGCGGGAATCATCAAGGGTGCCGTCAAAGGAATTGTTGATAGCGCAAACGCGCCCACCACCTGTGGATTCGATTGTCCGATCAAGGTCATTTGGCCCAAATCCAACGTCGGTCCACCCAATGCTCCTGTATAACTATATACAAACACCTGGACAGAACCTGCTGACCACGATGCCATACCAAGAGAATTCATGATAAAATCATCAGTGATGCCCATTGCAACGAGGTCATAAGCTCTCCAGTGACTATCTCCAACTCCTGTGCATGCCAAGGCATCCTGAATCAAAGTTGAATTCGAGTTTTGCGTCAGATTTACAGGCACGAGGATATCCTCGGGACATCCCCCACCTTCAAACGTCGGGTCTGGAAAACTCACTACTACCTCACAAGCTCCGGGATCCAGATTGATCGTCATATCGGGAGGACAGGTTAAATCGCATCCGCAATCATTATCTACTGTGATGATTTGCAGGCAAGTTGCGGTGTTTCCGCAGACATCCGTCGCAGTCCATGTGCGTTCTACACTAAATTGTTCCGGACATTCTCCAGGTATGATCACATCATCGAAGTCTGTCGTTACTGTTCCGGCGCAATTGTCGCTCACGGTTGGAGTACCGGCAAGATCCGGGCTGAAGCCATTGGGATCCATGGTTGTGAAATCGGCAGGACATTCAATCGTTGGCGGGGTCACGTCGTTCACCGTAATGATCTGCATGCATACAGCAGTATTGCCTTGTTCATCAGTTGCCTGATATGTTCTTGTTAACGTAAAGCGGTTTGCGCATGTCTGATTAGTAATCACGTCGCTTACATGCATCACTGTGATTGCTCCGCCACAATTATCACTCGTGACCACATCCGCTGTATTCACAGCAGGCACCTGAGATGCGCAAGAGACGGTGACATTTGCAGGACACTGGATGGAAGGAGCGATATTATCTTCTACCGTGACAGCAGCTGTGCAAGTAGAGGTGTTGCCATTATTATCTGTTACTGTCTGGGTTACAATCACCACTCCTAAATCTTCGCAATCAAATGTCGTCTGTGACAATGTGATCGATGCAATACCGCAGGCATCGTTACTTCCGTCATCTACTGCGTCATCGGCAATTGTCGCTTCGCCATTGGCATCCAGTTGCACTGTGATATCCTGGGTAAGACATTCCGGTGCAACGTTGTCTTCCACAGTTACAGAAGCAGTACAGGTAGATGTATTCGTATTGTTATCTGTTACGGTCTGTGTCACGATTACCACACCGACGTCGTCGCATGTAAAATCTGTCTGAGATAAGGTAATTGATGCAATACCACAGGCATCATTGCTGCCATTATCCAACGCATCATCAGAAATCGAGGCAGTGCCGGTGACATCAAGTTGTATAGTAATATCCTGGGTCAGACACTCAGGTGCAATCGTGTCTTCTACAGTTACAGAAGCAGTACATGTGGATGTATTGCCATTGACATCCGTCACGGTCTGTGTTACCACCACGATTCCTACATCAGCGCAATTAAAACTGGTCTGTGACAACGCAAGGGATGCAACTCCACATGCGTCATTACTACCATTATCTACTGCATCATCACCGATGGAAGCATTGCCGGTCGCGTCGAGTTGTACGGTAATATCCTGCGTCAGACACTCAGGGGCGATGTTGTCTTCCACGGTTACAGAGGCTGTACAAGTGGATGTGTTGCCACTGTCATCGGTTACTGTCTGGGTCACAACCACCACTCCTACATCGGTACAATCAAAATCCGTCTGTGATAACGTGACAGATGCCACCCCACAATTGTCAGAGCTTCCGCCATCCGCCCCATCATCAGAGATCGAAGCGACGCCGGTTGCATCCAGTTGCACTGTGATATCTTGTGTAATACACTCCGGGGCGAGGGTGTCTTCTACGGTTACAGATGCTGTACAAGTGGATGTATTGCCATTCACATCTGTCACCGTTTGCGTCACAATCACGATTCCTGCGTCGGCACAAGTAAAATCCGTCGGTGATACTGTAATCGATCCTACACCGCAAGCGTCATTACTGCCATTATCCACGGCGTCGTCGGAAATAGAGGCATTGCCACCCGCATCGAGTTGTACAGTGATGTCTTGTGTAAGGCACTCAGGCGCGATATTATCTTCCACGGTCACAGAAGCTGTGCACGTGGATGTATTACCATTGAAATCTGTTACGGTTTGAGTCACAATCACCACGCCCACGTCCGCGCAATCAAAATCGGTTGGAGTTACCGTGACGGATTCGACTCCGCAAGCATCATTGCTACCATTGTCCACAGCATCATTAGAAATCGAAGCAAAGCCATTGGCATCAAGAGCTACAGTAATATCTTGCGTGAGACACGTGGGTGGGATAGTATCCTGAATCGTGATGGTTTGTACACAGCTGCTGTCTACATTACCGCATGCATCAGTGCCATAGAATGTACGTATGATCATCCCCAATGTAGGAGGCATGAAACCAATGGTGTCATCCTCAAAGGTGATGGTTACGGCAGAGCAGAGATCTGCATACTCTGGTAATCCCAATGTATCTGCCGGAGCAGCACACTGGATTGTGGTATCCGGCGGACATGAGATTAACTCTGGTGCCGTCGTATCTTGTACAGATACCGTGACGATACAACTACTGTCAATATTTCCGCACAAGTCCTCCGCATAATAGGTGCGAACAATGGCCCCAAAAATACCATTCATACAAGAACCATCAAATCCAAGGCTATCATCTACAAATGAAACTACAATCTCACCAGTGCTTGTACAATTATCCGTATAGTCGGGAGACAGGAGCATCACAACAACATCGCATTCAATCGTTGTGTCCGACGGACAGGTATTCGGTACGAGCTCTGGTGCTACCGTGTCCTGCACGGTAATTGACTGTATACAGGAGGCGACATTTCCACATCCATCTGTTACAATCCATGTCCTGAGCACTGGCGGATCATCAGTACAGGCTCCGGGTGCGCCACTATCTACATAGGTGACAACCAAATCGCCTTCAGCAGTACAATTGTCACTCACGACTGGAATTCCGGTAAGTATAGGATCAGTATCTGCATCACAATCCACAGTAATATCTGCCGGGCATGTAATCGAAGGAGGTACATCATCCACAACGCTGAAGTTCTGTATGCACATCACCAGGCCTCCTGCTCCGTCGGTAATGGTATACGTTCTCTGGATGATGAGTGTATCACCAATACACCCTGATGCACCGTTAGAGACATCACCCGATGATATTGAAAGAGGTTCGCAATAATCATTTACGGTAATGATTGTTGTATCCGGTGCAGGAATTTCATCGGGACAGGCAAACTGCCCTCCATCGGCCGGTGGGCATTCCACCATCAGTTCGCAACACCCTTCAACTGTAACCGAATCAATCACCTGACATCCAATGCTGTCTGTAATCGTGACGATGTACGTGTCAGGAGGCACATTGAACAGATCTTCAGTCATAGCGCCATTTGACCATATAAACGTAAAGGGATCATTGCCTGTCACAGTTAGATCTACATCTGCATTCTGCTGATTTGGTCCTGTACAGGTGAAAGTGATTGACGTTTCTGGTAAATCGAATACGGTCAAGGTAATGGAATCCACTGCGCTGCAATTCGCGATGGTGTCAGTGATAGTCACGAAGTACACACCGGCATCCGCGACCAGGCCTGTGGATTGGGTGTTCACTGAAAATCCATTTGGTCCTTCCCATTCATAGACATAATCTATCGTATCCGGATTCCCAATTGCCGTAAACTCTGTTGAATCACCAAAACAGATCGTGCTATCTCCGACAATTTCGACAGACACAAATGGCAAATCGAGAGGACCAATAATTGTCGTTGAAGCAAACCACCAGGTATTCAAGGTATTCTGGTCACCATAACCTGTGATCTGGCCGACGCAGGATGTATCCGCATCAATGTGCACATTTGTCCATGTCCGGCAACCACTGTTCTGACACTCGCATCCATTCAGCTGCATCGCCGGCTGGCCTGTACCAGGATCACTTTCGTCGTAGAGGGGTGTATTCACATCGTCTGAAATATTCGAATCATCCCAATAGAGTAGATCTGTTGCAATACCAGGGCAAATTGGTCTTACTGTCTCTACACAAAAGCCAAATTTCAGCAACTCCACGTCATAGGCTGCATAGTGCTGTACACCCTGAGAGTATCGAATGATGGTTGGAATAGATTCCCCAAAACTCAGCGGTGATCCATCCCCTTTAAGCCCATTCCAGCCTAAACACACAGTATCCGCCATATCAAGGATGACCGCCAGGATGACATCTGTAGTATCTTCGGTGAATACACCATCGCCTGTAAAGTCAAGAATGATTTCGATCTGTCCAGGCTGAGTGATACCCACATTAAAGCAAAACGTATCTGCTACACATTGTACGCCAATAAGCGCGACCTCCCCGCATATATCCGTAGAAGACGGAAATTCCATCGTGTCCGGCTCATTGATAAACACCATGTGGTCCGCAGCACTTGATGTAGAGTCTGCATTATTTACGGACATCCGATCCAGAAGTACATTACCGAGATTACTTGGTCCACGTTCACCGAAGGCTACTGTGAATTGCAAACCCTGGAATCCTGAGCTGTCAAAATCTATTTTCGAGACGAAGCCGTCCGTGGTGTATGAGAAAAGAATACCGTTGAAAGGACGATCGAACTGGCATTCGGGCGGCATGTTCGGATTGATTGGTGGAGACACAAAAGCCCAGTTCAGTGACCACAGTCGTCCTGGCTGCTCTGCGCCTCCACTAACCACTGTAAAATCAAAGTACTTTAGATTGACTTGGTTTCCGGGATTCGCAACACTGCAATTCGTAGGGTTGTCTGTAAACTCGATATAAAAATCCCCATTCATTGCGGGGAGAAACATCGCATACGGTTCCGTACCTGTATCATATCCATCTATAGGATCTAGTACATCAGGACCGCTGCTCGCAAGAAGCCATGAATCTGCATTTGCATTTCCTGAATTAATCGAAAAAGGTCCATGTACGACATTACCATCCGGATCAATGATCCTGAAACAATACGTACCGATACCACCGATACCGTCCGGGTTTCCGAAATCATCGTACTCACGCGACAAGCCGATATACAATGTATCCGTGTTAAAATCCTTGATACGGATATTGAGCCTTGATACTACCGAACCGTCATATTCAGCAAAGTTACCGGTGCTATCCGCATTGGTATGCATCATCACGATACTCGTGTCACCTGAGCCGACGATAGGAGAGAGCTGTTTGGTTCCTTCTGCAAAGCTTATGGAGAAAGAAAACATGCACATGGTATAAATACCATAGCACACCGATTTTTTCAAGAATCTGGTCATGGGATAAATCTCAAAGTGGTTAGTAAAATTTCTGTCGTAACATTCAAATCTCATATCATACACATTTGACGCTCGATCAGGCATTTGCACGTGCAAATACCAATGAGCCGTGATTAGGGGGAGACTCCTGCAGGGGGGAAATGCAAAGATCGTTCCAAAAGGAACCCGAACTAAACCAGGGGGGGAGGGTGAGAATAGTGACTACAAGTATACACAATTGGTCGAAAATCAAGCCTTTTCAGTACCTGCAAGTGCTTTTTAGTCCTTGTACAGTCCGCTCCTTACACACATCATTCCGGCGCACGATCACTTATACTACTTTCGTATAGCAAAGTATATCTTGCTTTATGCACAAATTATCTTGTCAGTTTCGAACCTTGTCGCTGATTACGGGAGCGCTCCTTGCCTCATGTAATGTACAAAGCGTCACCGCGGATACCATTATCTATAACGCAAAAGTCTATACCGTCAATTTAGAAAAGCCCTGGGTTCAAGCCATTGCAATTAAAGATAGCAAGATCGTCTCCCTGGGCTCAGATACAGACATTCTGCAATTAAAGGGGCCCGACACTCAAATCATGGATGCGGGGGGCAACTTTGTAATGCCTGGATTTATCGAAGGGCATGGTCACTTTCCGGGTCTGGGAAGTAGTTTACGGATTCTTAACCTTTTGCACTCAAGGAGTTGGGAAGAAATTGTTGAGGCCGTCGCAGTTAAAGTGAAAACAGCGAAGCCAGGGGAATGGATTATTGGCCGTGGCTGGCATCAGGAAAAATGGTTACAAACACCCGGGCAGAATGTCCTTGGTTATCCATACCATCATGCGTTAAGCGCGGTATCCCCCTCCAACCCTGTCCTTTTGGAGCATGCAAGCGGTCATGCCTTATTGGCGAATAGAGCAGCGATGGATGCTGCTGGTGTCACCCTCGAAACCACAGATCCAAAAGGTGGTCACATTGTTCGCGGCGATGGCGATGAAGCCATTGGCGTCTTTGAAGAAAACGCACAGGATATCATTGAAGAAGCGCACAGGCAATACCTGACGTCTCTCTCTGAAGAAGAAATACACGCAGACTGGTATGAAGGTATCAGGCTTGCACAAGATGAATGTCTGAGAAAGGGCATTACTTCATTTCAGGATGCCGGATCCAGTCTTGAGGAAGTAACCAGGTTGGAAGATCTTGCACTTGCCGGCGAACTTGATATTCGTCTTTGGATGATGATCCGTCATACTTCCGATTATTTACTCGACAAGCTATCTGAGTTTCCGAAAGTCGGACTTGGTCAAGATTTCTTCACTTGCAGGGCGCTAAAGATTTCTATCGATGGCGCCTTGGGAACATACGGTGCCTGGCTTCTGGAGCCATATACTGACAACCCTGGTTTTATTGGACAAAACACATCGTCTCTTGATGAACTCGCAAAGCTTGCAGATCTCTGTGCTGAGCACCAATTACAGCTTTGTACACATGCTATCGGTGACCGCGCAAACCGGGAAGTACTGAATGTCTATGAACAAAAGATGGTGCAACACAAGTTGTCTCAAGATGTTCGTTGGAGGATTGAGCATGCACAACATTTGAGTCCGGAAGATATTCCAAGATTCGGCAGACTTCATGTGATTGCTTCTATGCAAGGCATCCATTGTACGTCAGATGCACCGTTCGTGATAAAACGACTTGGAGAGAAGAGAGCAAAGTCCGGTGCATATGTCTGGCGTAGCCTGTTGGATAGTGGTGCAGTGGTGGCAAATGGGACAGATACACCTGTCGAAGATATAGATCCCATAAAGTCTTTGTATGCCACCGTCACACGTAAAAGGGTTGATAGTGCCATGGAGTTTTATCCTGAACAAAAACTCACGCGGGCCGAAGCAATTTATTCCTATACAATGGCAAACGCATATGCCGCTTTCGAAGAGAACATCAAAGGATCACTGGAGCCGGATAAATATGCTGACATCATCGTCCTCAGCAAAGACATCATGTCTTGTACCGATGAAGAAATTCCGGATGCGAAAGTACTATTAACGATTGTTAATGGTGAAATCAAGTATCGTCAATCAGGTTTCTGACGAACTGGCAGAAGTCTGGATTATTGAATTGAATTATTTCCCTCATTGACAACTACTCTGTAGAGCTGCATGTCGCTATTATTATTTGCAACTGCAAGTACGAAATCTGACTTTCTTTTAAGTAAAAGTACATTACGTACATCCTTACTGGCAATCACACCGGATTTTGAGGGATGCACATAATCAAAATCAAGACCCTCTTTTGATAGTAACAGATTCCCGATACCAGCATCACTGCGTGTTGTTTCTACTTCACGATTATAATAATTGCCGGCGAGAAAGATATCAGGTTTGTGATCAGCATTAAAATCGTGCAAGACAATTCCGAACACGGGTGCGATTTGCGCTTCACTCCGGAATGGACGAAAATGAAATTCTCCATCTACATTCTCAAAAATGCCGCTGGCAAATGTCCGGGCATTAAGCTCCTGAGAGCCCTCCATTCTCCCTTCCAGTATTTCGTTTATCGTTGCTTGCGCAAAGTCTGAGTACGAAGCAAACTTTGCTTTCACAAAGGGCATCTGCTGAGAGGAGCACTCGCGTCCGCGCACGGGATAACATTGACCATCCTGTTTGTCATAATATCCCAGATAGACATCGTTTGAGCCATTTCCATCAAAATCATTGACCAACATTTTAAAGGGCTTGTCAGATTCAGCGCTGTACTTCAGATTCTTTCCACAATTTCCAGCGATCAGGTCGAGATCGCCGTCAACATCAATGTCTACAGCAATGATGCGGTTCCACATCCCTTCCGATCTCTCCAGACCTGGCATGCTATATTCCTCAAATTTGCCTTCTACCCATTGAAACATGCGAATGCGCATCCACTCCCCTGCTATCACAAGTTGCGATTGCGCTCCAGGTGCCTGCAACCAGACGGCGTCGGTCACCATTCCCAACAAGCCCTCATCAGGCAAGGCGGCAGCGCCGATATCTTCATACCTGCCATTGACATTCCTCAGCAACAGGCTGCGAGGGATTTGCCCATACCGGCCCGGAATCTGGCGTGCGCCGACAAAGAGATCCATATCACCATCCTCGTTAAAATCCATTGGAACAGCCACGGATGTACTTGCTCCAATCTGAGGTAATGCATCGCTCCTTGTATAGTTCCCTGCCCCATCGTTCAGATATAACCGATCCTGATAGAGATCTGTGTTGAGATCAAATTCATTGCCTCCGCTACATACATACAGGTCCAGATCTCTATCTTGATCAGTATCAAAGAAAGTTGCACAACCATCCTCATACACAGCATCCTGGATAAACGACCTGGTATGGAATTTTATGAATGCACCATCTTCCCTCTGCAGATATAAGGTGCCTGGATTGCCTGCAGAACCGCCTAAATAGAGATCATCCAGAGCGTCGCCATTGACGTCTGCTTTAGCCGCGACGGGACCGAGCGTAGATAATTTGTAAGGTAAAAGTACTTCGCGCACATAGTCATCATATGCATTCTCCGGATATGAGATCGGTTCAGGATTTGTGATTTCTTCAAACACGGTTACGACCGGGTCAGGTGATTTCACTTTTTTCTGAGCATCGGTATGACGCACAACGACAGTTTGATTGGCCGGCACATTGTGCATTGTTAAGGCATATCCATCAGGCCATTCAACCGTGACTTCCTCTACCATTTCGCAACTGCCAAGTCCGAAATGTGCCATGGGTTGTACGGAAGACATATATCCCCTGACAGGTGTAATCTCTCCAACCTGCGTCAGGTCTTCACATGACACCGTCACTTTTGCATTAATACCTTTTGTATTTTTTCCCGGTCCTTCCACGAGTACAGTCAGGTAATTATTGATTTTCAAATCATTGATCTGGCTTGCATAGATCATGACAGGATCATTAGTATTATGGATGATGACATCGAGATCGCCGTCATTGTCCAGATCGCCATATGCTGCACCCTGCGTCCATGTTTCATCCGAAAATCCCCACGCATCAGTGACATTGGTGAATGTCAGATCCCGATTATTTCGATAAAAGTAATTTTTGATTTTTTTTGTCGGGGCCATTTGTGCAATTTCAAAGAGTATGGCATGCAGATCCGCTGTAGTATCTCTACTTGCCAGCATTCGGCTACGATTAATTTCAAAATCCTTATTACGGACATCTTTCATCTGACCATTTGCCACAAACAAATCCCGCCATCCATCATGATCTGCATCTATGAAGAATGTGGCCCAACTCCAATCTGTATGAGAAACTCCCGCGAGTTGAGCGATTTCAGAGAATGTCCCATTACCGTTATTCAGTTGT
>DATDQA010000023.1:0-34921 GCA_035292505.1 Saprospiraceae bacterium
GCGAAAAGCCGGGACAGAACAGCTATTAGCATTTTATGACGTGTATGATGATGTGCTTACAGGAACAATTCATAAGCGAAAAACAAGTCAGGACCTTTTATTGGCTTGGAAACGGCTGCGATATTGCTATCCTGCTGACGATAGAATTTTTATGATCTTGGATAACCTATCATCTCATAGGAAAAACATATTAGTCAAGTACGCTAAAAGTAATCGGATTACTTTAGTGTTCACACCAACATACGCAAGTTGGTTAAATGCCATTGAGGCTCATTTCACTCCCCTCAAAAAGTTCTGCATAACTAATTCTGATGATCCTAATCACTTTGAACGGAGAAAGAGAATTTATAGATATCTTTCCATCAGGAACCGAGAGAAAGGAAGTTGTTCAAGTCCTCTCAGTATTTTTAGGAAATATTAGTTGTAACGACACTAGCATATATCTTTGCACATCCGATGAAGGATAAAACAACCGCGGCGTTACTGGCCTTGTTTCTTGGCTGGTTTGGCGTACACAGGTTTTACCTGCGGCAACCCGGATTGGGAGTGGTATATATTTTTTTGTGTTTCGTCTTCTTTATCTCGGCTATACTTGGAATCATTGACGCTATTGTCCTTCTCGCAATGGATCAGGCTGAATTTGACCGTCGATATAATGATCAACGCGCACCCGGTCAACACGACAGATACCGACGCAGAGAAGTAAGCCGCGACTATCAAAGAGAATACAATACCGGACGATATTCCCAACCCGGTCGAGGTCAGCAGCGAAGACCCGCAAACATTCAGGTTCCAGAGCGCCAAAAAGTAAATCCCTTTAAGCAAAGCGGGATAAAAAAATATAAGGAGTACGAACTGGAAGAGGCCATTATAGACTTTGAAAAAGGGCTACAAATCAATCCGAAAGATATCGCCCTGCACTTCAACATCGCCTGTGCGTACAGCCTTACAGAAAAAACCGATAAGGCATATTATCACCTCGACAAAGCGGTGGAAAACGGATTCACAGATTTTGACAAAATCCGCACTCATGACGATCTCGCTTATGTCAGGATCCAACCTCAATTTGATGAATTTGCTGCCGCTGGGTTCAGGATTCACCAGCCAACCCCAACTCCTACGAGCCAATCAACACCAGAAATACAGGACGACAAGCTCCTATCTCAGCTCAAAAGACTCGCCGAATTGCGAGACAAAGGACTCATTACGGAAAACGAATTTGTGGCAGAGAAGCAAAAATTGATGCGCTGACACGGCCCTAAAAACACAGGATGCATGTCATTTTTCAGATCCGGCCTAACTTTTGATACTGTATCTCGTTTTAGTCTTAGATTGCACGTCGAATGATCGCATCAGAACTTATCTCTCAGATACTATCCCCCTTACGAACATCGGACACGGGCGAGCAAGCCCTTGCTATGATGAGCATCTATCATGTCAAGCACCTTCCAATAGTCAACAATGAAGAACTCCTTGGAACGATTTCAGAGGAAGACATCCTGTCAGCGAACATGGACGAACCAATTGGTTCTTATGGACTTTCCTTAAGCAGGGCTCATGTGAATCAGCACGACCATTTGTTTGAAGTCATGGGCAAAATGGCCGATCACCAACTCACCACAATCCCGGTCGTCGATGAGCACAAAACATATCTTGGCGTGATTACGCAGGAAGAACTTATGCAGTTTTATGCAAAAAGTTTCTCGTTTGCAGAGCCAGGCAGCATCCTGGTACTTGAGATGGAGAAACACGACTACAGCCTGGCAGAAATCTCACGAATTATCGAAACAGAAAATATCCGGATTCTAAGCGCGTTTCTGACAAAAAGTCCGGACAAAGATGTTGTATATGTCACTCTCAAAATCGGCTCTGGTGATGCGCAAAAGGCTAAATCTACGCTGGAAAGGCATGATTACTTTGTCAAAGCAAGTTTTGTTGAAGAGACATATGTAGAAGATCTTAAGGAACACTATGACGCTCTGATACATTATCTAAACGTCTGAACCCGAATCTCCTCTCCTGTTTCAACTCTGTATCTTTCGTAAATCAGAGTGATGTACGTGCGTATCTCTATATGGTGTATCCTCGTTCTGGCCGTTTCTGTGGAGGCGATGTCACACGCGCTGCTCGTGAAAGAAATCGAGATATCAGGACACCACAGGACCAAAGAACTCACAATACTCCGGGAACTGGATTTTACCATCGGAGACACTATCCTACTGTCGGAACTGACCCAGCGGCTTGATCGCAACCGTGCCAATTTGCTCAATACCGCACTGTTTACTGAAGCGGAACTCAATATCAAAGAATGGGATCATGACGCCCTTCAGATTGTCGTCTCAATTTCCGTCAAAGAAGCTTGGTATCTCTATATCATCCCAATCGTAGAACTCGCAGACCGTAATTTTAATGTATGGTGGCAAGAGCATCATCGCGCATTCAATCGGCTCAACCTCGGAGTTTCAGCTTACCATATTAATTTAACCGGAATTCGCGATCGCCTCAAGGTGAAAGGACAAGTTGGCTATACACCAAAATTTGAAATACACTATCAGTTGCCATATTTCAATCGTGAGAAATCGCTTGGCATCACCACAAATGCTCTCTGGAGTTCCAATAAAGAAGTTGCGTATATCACCAGAGGCAACAAATTGGAGTTTTACAAAAATGATAAAAACCCTGCGTTTCGCCGGTTTAGACTGCAGGCAGGACTAAGATATAGACCCAATCTGTATATGATGCATGATCTTGATCTGGCATTTTACAGCAACTGCATTGACCCTATTATTGCATTTGACAACAACCCGGATTTTTTTCTTCACCAGAAAACGCGACAACACTATTTTGCGTTGAGATACAAATCAGTATATGACAATAGAGACCTGCAACTTTTTCCTATGAAAGGAATAGTTGGCGGAATTGAAGTTCATAAAGAGGGTCTGGGATCTTTTGACGATGTCAACAGTTTGAGTATAACCGGATTCGTTGAATATCATTATCCCGTATTAAAGAATGTCAGTGTCGGCGTCATGACCAAAGGACAATATGGAGTAATCCGAAAAAAGCAACCTTTTTGGAATTACCAGGGACTTGGATTTGGAAATGACTATATCCGCGGCTATGAACTCTATGTGATCAATGGGATGGACTATGTGTATGGTAAAGCAAGTGTGATAACGCGGCTGATAAATTCATCGATAAACTGGAAGCGTAAAATGCCGAAAGCGTTTCGGGAAATGCCTCTCCAGTTTTATGTGACATTGAATTATGACATCGGGCATGTAAACGATCCTTTCTTTGCTGCAGGCAATCCTCTTGTGAACCGTACTCTTTCGGGGGGTGGCCCAGGGCTGGCACTAGTCCTCTCTCATACATTCGCATTACAGGCGGAATATAGCTTCAACGAACTGGGCGAAAATGGGCTATTTTTGCATACTAAGACGTCTTTCTAAATGCATGTTTTTTTATTTGGACAAGCGGTGACAGACGAGCATGTACCGTATGTCCAGGAACTCATAACCTGTCTGCAAAATGAGCAAATAAAAACCAGCGCATATTCTCCATACAGAGCACTGCTTGCCGAAAAACTTGCTTTACCCAACACAATACAAGGATTAGACGCACTGAAAAATACCGATGTAGACATAGTCATTACACTTGGCGGCGATGGCACTATTCTGAAAGCAGTGACGCTTATTGGTCAACGAGAAACCCCAATCCTCGGCATCAATCTTGGAAGGCTGGGTTTTCTTGCAAGTATTGAAAATAAATATACGAGCCAGGCGATTAGACAGATTGCGCGAGGCATGTACACAATAGAGGGTAGGACAATGCTCTACCTGGAAACAGATAGAGAAATTTTTGGAGAGATGCGATTTGCGCTGAATGACTTCACGTTACACAAGCGTGATACAAGTTCTATGATTACCATTCATACCTACATCAATGGTGATTACCTCACGTCTTATTGGGCAGATGGACTTATCATCTCTACACCCACCGGCTCTACCGGATATTCACTCAGTTGTGGCGGCCCTATTATCTTTCCAAACTCCGGAAATTTCGTGATCACCCCTGTTGCTCCGCACAATTTAAATGTGCGACCCATCGTCATCAGCGATACCTCAGTGATTTCATTTGAAATTGAAGGACGATCTACTCATTTCTTATGTACCCTCGACTCCCGATACGAAACCGTGACAGCAGAATATCAACTTGCGGTACGCAGATGTGATTTTAAAACTAAACTTATCCTTCTTGATAATTTCTCATTTCTGAAAACGATCCATGAAAAGCTCACATGGGGGAAGGATACGCGCAACTAAAACTCATCTCTTGAAGCAAAATAGTTCCACCGTATTCCAAACGTAAAATATTGCGTAAGCAAATCTTTCGTTGAGTCATCCGAGTCATAATCTCTTCTGAAATATTGTGCTTCCAAAAACACATTGTGTTTGAGCATATACATCGCAGAGAAGGAAAAAATCTGATTTTGCACCCTGATTCCCTGACCTTGATGTACACCAAATTCTGCATTGCGCTCAGTATTGGAACGTAGAATGTTTGAACCATAGAAAAGTGCATCGGTATCAGTACCAGCATCAATTACAAATAGTTTCCCGCATAACCAAAACCTGGATATTGGGCGATAATCCAATTTGAATAAGATCTCATTGAAATTTGCGCCAAGTGGATGTGCAAGTGATTGATTGAAATGTGAATAACTCCCGAGACTATCATAATGGGTATAGGTAAACGGCCGGACACGATTGTATTCTACCTGCAAATCAAGGTCAGGCATACCCAGTACATCAAGATATTTGACACCGAGTTGAAGACCATGCTTATTGCCCCACCATTTGCGATCAGAGAAGAATTCTGAGAATTTAAATTCATCCAGAATAAACTGACTATAGCATCTTACACGACGCGCAAGATCCCACCGCGCAGACAGGCCAATAAAGACATTGTCAGGACTGCCAACATGATGTTCGATGCTACGGTAAAGAATAATGGGATTTAAATACTGCAATTCAAATCTGTTCTCTTCACGTGCAAATACAACAGCCTCAAATAATCCAACAGAAAGAACTGGACTCAACTGGAAGCTTAAATAATGCGCAGCCAGATATTTCTTCGGCACGACCACATTCCCGGGAAGCTTTTCACGCGCACTGAGCTCTGCAAACAAGTTCTGATAATGAAATTTCCATACACGCGTATTGAATTTCAGATAAAAATAGTTTTTTGCAAAATCAGACAGAAATAAGGAGCGATAACCATCACCTAAGAAATTCTTTCCGTGGCCGAGTTGAATACCAATGTGTTTTGAAACTCTAAAACCCACGTGACCACTGGAAGATAAATAGTCGTAAGAACCCTCTCCTTCAATAATGCGGCTATCAAAATCTTTATACAGACCCGCATCAGGAAGCGCGCGAAACGTATCAACAAAACGATTCACATAGGACGCTGGCCGAAGCTGTGCCTCAATGATGTTCGTATTAAAATACACTTTCTGATCTATCCCACCGCGCAACTCTATTCCCCGGCGATTCACAAATAAAAGTCCATCTCGATCAAATTCCTTTCCCAGGCCAAAATGTAATATTGGATTGATGCGCATGTAGAAATCCTCATGATCGAGTGCGTAAAAATGCGCCGGCCGTGCATAAAAAACCCCAAGGAATGGTGACTTACTCTGTGGCGGATGTGTTTGCAGAAATTTGGTTTGTGACTCTTCGGGGGACTGGTATTGAGGAAAAAGGAAGAACTCATCGTTATCAGCCAGGAGATAATGTAAGTCAAAATAACTCAAGCCCAACCCGGTATCCGCAATATGATAAGCGGCTGAAAAGATATCGATGCGATCGTAAGGCTTAATTGCAGAATGAGATACTTCAGAAGAGAAACCATAAATCTGCAAACGCTCTAGGAATGTCTGTGCGGGCGAATTCAAAGGCAGGGCTGCTTCCTGCCCCATCGCCGCATTCAGGAAAAATATATAAACAACCATGCACAGAAAATAAGCCTGTCGTATGGGAACCGGACGATAATACAGATTTCTACGGAAGATCATGATGATCAACAAAACTAAGGATTTCGCTAAGGCAGGCAGGAGCTATACTTTGAATTCCAGCAGAAACCTGCGAATGTGATTGTCAAACCTGACACCTTCCTGAAAAAGAAACACCACTTCCAAAGGAAGGAGATAGATAGGGAGATTTCGGGATGTGATCAATGGACCAAAGGATTCCAGGCGTACCGCATCCTTCTCGGTTGTCAGTATCATTTTATAATCTCCGGGCAGATAATGAAATCTGCTTGTGATGATATCTAAATCCTCGTTTTGATAAATATGGTGATCGCCAAACTGCATTAAGTCCACATGACCACAGCGCCCATACACATATTCGAAAAGATAATCGGGTTTCGCAATACCACAAACGAGCAAAACCGAGTACTTCTCTGACAATTCAATACGAGCTCCCGGCGTGTACATGGAATACGGATGATGGTAACGATATGCAGAGAAATACACAGTCTGATGCGGAAGTGGCCGGAGCCTCTTCAATATTGTAAGGCGCATATCCTCAGAAAGCGTCAAAAGGCACTTAGTGACAATAATAATATCCGCCCGGTGATAACCACTTCGCCATTCACGTAGGGACCCTGACGGCATTAACCAATCTGTGTAAAAAGGATGGTCATACTCTGTGAGCAAGATATTCAGATGAGGCGAAACCGACCGGTGTTGATAGGCATCATCCAGAAAAATGACCTGAAGCTCCGGACGATGCTGCAGAAGAAGAGGAATACCAAGAGACCGGCTTTCCGAGACGGCGACAGTGACATTACGATATTTACGCGCAAACAACAACGACTCATCACCAGCCTCGTCACTTTGATGTTCCGGCCTCACAAGCAAGAATCCTATTGTACTTCGGCCGAATCCACGACTCATCACCGCTGTCCGAAGATAATCGCGTAAGAGCCGGACTAAATATTCGACTTGTGGAGTTTTACCTGCGCCACCGACAGTCAGATTTCCCACACTGATGATGGGAATATTGAATCGCACACCAGTCAGAACACCTCTTTTATATAAGATATTTTTAATCGCAACCACAAGTCCAAAAAGAAGTGAGAGTGGAAAAAGTAACCATCTCAAAAACGTGTTATCCAGGTTCATGATTTCACGGTTGATGTAAGGATATGATTACCGATTGCACATGCTACACATCGCCTTTGGTCACAATATTCGTTCTTCAGATGAATCAATGCCTGACTATGACCGGCATGCAGATTTGGCATGTCAATCTCGGACCAATGTCTGGTAATGGTGTTCATTTCGGATGGCAGAGAGCAAATCAGATCAAGCGCGCGCACCACAAATTGATCTTCACCCCGTCGCTTCCCATAACTAAATAAAAAAGGTATCAGAGTATTTATCAGGATACCGTCCACAGACTGCATTCCAATCTGTCTTTGGGCGAGGCGTGCAGATCTGTCAAAGTCAGAGTGCATATTCCAATATGGATTCACCTGCGTCATAAAGAGATTCCGCAATGTATCCACCTTTGGCGATTCGAGTATTGTTCGAAACAAACCCTGAAAGGTACTCATCAACGAAGCGAATTGCGCGAGCCTGATGGTTGGAAAATTTGCTGGTCGTAAACGCCCCCATTTCCAGGCACGTGCATCAATAGGACTCAGGTCATATTTCTGGCTGAGATGTACATATTCTTTTTGCAACGACACAGGGTACTCTTCTATAAAAATTCTGTTCAGCATGCCTGCAGTACCAAAAAGCAAAGCCTCCAATTGAAGGGAAGAGCTCTGATGCTTAAAGAGAACCTTCAATGGAAGCAATCGCGCGAGACGTGCGAATGGTGCAGAGTTGACTTTGAATCCATATGCAGAAGCCAGACTGCGATAAAACACCTCTTCCCAGCTATCTTTTGTTTCATCAAGTAAGGCATTCACATCAGAAACTCTGGATTGAATGCGCTCTACCAACATACGGTCAAGCCATAGAGTGCGAGTGATGAAGGGTATATTTCTCAGATGCATCGCACAAGGCACCCAGGATTCAGTTGCCATCAATCGCAAGTATTGCCCAAGCAATTTGCTGTCGATACGATCTTTTAACTCTACACAGGCAAGCCTATGAGTCCCTGCATGTACAGGAGTATCTTCTTCAAGCACCACATGCAGAATGACACTCTCAAATGCGGGATCATTTGTATGACCATGTCGATTCCATTCTGATGCACTCAGGTGCATCTCGATATTTCCAGCCCATTCTGTACCATCAATGATGAGGCGTGCCATCAGAAAATCAGGTCCGGCGTTGGTATTCCATTGCCCGAAATCAAGAATTTCAACTGAATGACCGTCTGTGGTAAAGAGGTTTTTAAAATTGAAATTTCTTGTACGCCAGATAAAGTGGAGGAAATCTTCAGTCATTTGGGTTTATGTACAATACGGTCGAAGATCTGTATAATAAAGGAATAGGCATTTTTCTGATCCGGGGCGAAATACTCTTCGCTCGTGACGCGCCATGCGTTCATATCTAACTCAGGAAAAAACACATCTCCTTCTACCAGTAAGTCAATAGTTGTAAGATAGATTCTATCGAGAACATCCATCGCAAGACGATAGATCTCACCACCACCGATAATAAAAACCTCTTCTTCCTGCTCAGTATAGGAAATTGCCAGAGCATCTTCCAAGGTGTGTACCACGATACAACCTGAAGAAATAAAAAATGGATTTCTTGTAATTACAATATTTGTTCGCTGCGCAAGAGGCTTGTCAATTGATTCATAGTTCTTTCGACCCATGATCACATGGTGGCCACGCGTGGTACGTTGAAAGAACTTCATATCTGCGGGCAGATGCCAGGGAATCTGGTTGTCCTTCCCGATGACTCTGTTTTTGGACATCGCCGCGATTGCCGAAATACGCATGTCTGATCAGGGATTGATGATCAAATCAGTATTCAGGATACGTGTTTCCACCCCCTTACGGGACAGGGTAATCTCACCGGTCAGGTATTTTTCAATCATCAGGCTTGCAATTGGAGCCGCATAGGTGCCACCCCAACCTGCATTTTCGACATACACAGCAATGGCAATTTTCGGATGATCTTTTGGTGCAAACGCATAGAACACTGAATGATCTTTGCCATGTGGATTTTGCGAAGTTCCGGTCTTACCGCAAATGGAGACAAAACTTAAATACGCCGACGTTGCTGTCCCTGCGCTGACGGCACGCTCCATGCCATCAATCACGGGATCAAAAAACTCAGCATCAATAGTTACCGTACGATGCTGAACAAAAGGAGGGATGGGGTCACCGTCAGGACCAGCAATTGCTTTGAGCAAATGCGGTGTGTAGTATTCGCCACGGTTTCCAATAATCGCAGCAAGGTTTGCCATTTGTAAGGTAGTAAGAGCAAGCTCGCCCTGGCCGATTCCAATCGAAAGCAGATATGTAGATCGCCAACCACTAGGATAGGTTTTATCAAAATATAGAGGAGTAGGAACATTCCCAGATTTCTCCTGTGGCAAGTCAATACCAAGAGGAGCACCAAGACCAAAATCGGCGAGATAATGATTCAGTTTTTCCAATCCACGTGCAGGATTACTAAATCCCTCTTGTTCTATCAGATCCCGAAACACCTGGACGAAATAAGCATTACACGAATGTTGAAGTGCTGAAGTCACATTCGTAGCAGTCGGATGCCCATGACAGCCAATGCTGAGCTGCTTGTAATGGTATCCGCTATTACAGTAGATCGTTCTCCGCGGATAAAGAACACCTTCCTGCATTGCAATCAACGCGAGAACAGGCTTAAAAATAGATCCTGGTGGATATGCGGCCATGATCGATCTGTCAAATAAAGGATTGAGACTATCTTGTTGAAGATCTGAATAAGCTGCTGATCGGCCATGATGAATTGTTAACAGGTTAGGATTATACGATGGAGCACTCACCATGGCAAGGATCTCACCAGTAGCGGGTTCAATACATACAATGCTACCTCTTTTATTCTGCATCAGCATCTCCCCGTAATGCTGGAGATCAAGATCCAGGGTGGTGATGATATCATTGCCGGAAATCGCTGCAGAGTCAAGACTCCCACCACTCATACGACCTACTTCACGACCCACATTATCCTTAAGGACATAGGAAACGCCCTTCTGTCCCTTCAGCCAATTTTCATATGTCTTTTCAAGTCCGGTAGTACCGATATAGTCCCCCCGCACATAACGCGTATTTGATGTTTCAATGGTCTGCGGATCTACTTCGGATATATAACCAAGAACATGAGGCGCCACAGGATTCGGGTATCCGCGCACATTTCTCAGGACATATGACACCCCTGTGAAATCATGAAGATTTTCCTGAAGTGGAGCAAACTGAGCAGGTGGAAGATTCTGAAGAAATGTAGCGGGCAGTCCGGGTGAATGATGGCGGTCATTCAGCAAGCGTTGCATTGCAAGGCGGAATGTTGAGGTGTCGATATTCAACAAATCACAAAATCGCCGGACATCAAGATCTTCCTTGAGTTGATTCTCTGTGACTTCGATAGAGTACACCGGATTATTGTATACGAGTACGCGTTGGTTGCGATCCAGGATCAAACCTCGCGAAGGGTAAAGGGGCTTATTGTACAGGGTACGGGCATCTGCGCGTTGGCTATAAGAACGGTCCAGAAGCTGGATAGAAGCTACCTTAAATACAAGAACAAGCGCAGCCAGAAAGATGATACGTCGTATGATCAAAGGCCGGATGGAATTCGGATCTTGCATCAGTCTCTTGGGTTGAAGATGGTAATGTATAACAAAATTGCAAGAAACGAAACAATAAAGCTTGAAAACGTCTTGAGCAGTATCTCAAGAAACCTTGAGAAGGTAAATACTTCAGCAGAGAAGTACACGAAGAGAAAAGTAAACAACAATATGCCTGAGTATTGCATGAACCAGACAAGCCCGAAATCCTGTGCTGTGGGATTGGAATTTACAGGGAATCCACCTCGTGGCTCCATGATTTTCAAAATCCATGGACGGACAAAGGCAATAAATACGCAGGCACTCATATGTACACCAGGAGATTCGTAAAACATATCAATCACAAACCCTAATACAAACCCGATCACAAGCAATAGCGCTTTCGAAGTTTTCATAGGTAACAACATGATCAGGACCGGATAAAACAGGATCGCTAAATAGTTAAATTGGGGGCCACCCAGGTATATCCTTTTCAGGATCAACCCCTGAAGCAGGATGATGAAAAAAAAACGTAATACATGCCCCCAGGTTAGTTGCATTCCGAATTTATTGTATCAAGTCCAGAGTATCCACCTCAGCTGCCCACGTATAATCTATAATATAGGCATGATTGATTCTGCTGATGTCAAGGTTCAATGCGACATCAATCGAATAAAAGCTACTTCCGCGCTCTATCCAGAAAGTATCAACAATACCGATCATTATATCGCGGGGAAACACGACGGATTGTCCGCTCGTCACAATCGTATCCCCTACACGCAGGTCTGCATGTTTTGGGACAGCCTCGAGCCGCATTATTTGGGGGTTGCTGGATCGCCATACGAGTGATCCGAAATAATGATTGCGCTTTATCGCGGCACTGACCATTGCCTGGCTATGCAGGATCGAGAGCACCTTTGAAAATCTCCGCGATGTGGCGATGACAATTCCGACAGGACCATCATCGTGTAAGACTCCCATACCACGATGTATACCAATGTCACTCCCCTGGTCCAATACGACGTAGTTGTTTCGCGCATTGACTGAATTCTTGATAACTCGGGCAGGAATAATATGATACAACAACGTAGAATCCACAGTTTGTGCATCAGGGACAGTAGCAGCGCTCTGGTAAAGAAGATGTCTCAGACGTGCATTCTCATTTAACAAACTGTCACTCTCTTCACGAAGGCTCCAATAATCAATAAAAGATTGAAACTGTGCAGAAATCCTTCCGGTCACCGCGCTGGAATATTGAAAGTATAACTGACGTTGATGATCATTCTTTCGGATGATCAACGAAAAACAAATCAATTCCAGCCCGATAAATAAGAATAACGCGCCGGTGCGGAGCAGAAATTGAATGAGGTTTTGCATGATATGGGGCGCATTGAGTAAACCCTAAACGCTCTTGCGATCAATCAAGAAGGAAAATTTGTGCGTGTTTTTCAATGCAATTCCAGTACCGCGCACTACTGCACGCAAAGGATCGTCTGCAATATGCACAGGAAGTTTTGTGATTTTGCTGATGCGGACATCAAGACCGCGTAAAAGCGCCCCGCCACCTGTAAGATACAGGCCTGTTTTGTAAATATCTGAAGCGAGTTCTGGTGGCGTGTTCTCCAGAGCACGCAAAATAGCATCCTCGATTTTAGTAATCGATTCATTCAATGCTTCGGCAACCTCCTGGTATGAAATCGTGAGTTGTCTTGGGATGCCGGTAATCAGATCTCTGCCGTTGACAGCGTAATCTTTTGGCGGATTATCAAGGTCTTTAATCGCAGAGCCTACATTGATTTTGATTTGTTCAGCAGTCCGTTCTCCGATCAGGATGTTATGATTGCGCTTCATATAATCAATAATATCCGTTGTGAATTCGTCACCAGCTGTACGGATAGACTGATCAGCTACAATACCACTTAAAGCGATCACAGCGATCTCTGTAGTGCCTCCCCCAATATCAATGATCATATTTCCCACAGGCTCCTGCACATCAAGTCCTATACCCAGTGCAGCGGCCATAGGCTCAAAAATGAGATAAGTTTCTTTCGAATCCACGTGATCAGCCGAATCAAAAACCGCGCGTTTTTCTACCTCTGTAATTCCACTTGGTATACAGATGACCATCTTGAGGTGCGTAAAGAAACGACGCTTGCTTCCGAGCATATTGATCAATCCCTGAATGAGATTTTCAGCTGCCTGGAAGTCAGCAATCACACCATCTTTGAGGGGGCGGATCGTTTTTATGTTCTGATGCGTTTTTTCGTGCATCTGCATCGCTCGCTTACCGACCGCTATAATTTCTCCCGTCCGTGTATCCACCGCAACGATCGAAGGCTCATCAATCACGATTTCCCCGTCCTGAATGATCAGCGTATTAGCAGTGCCTAAATCTATCGCGAGCTCTTGCGTGAATAGGCTAAAAAGTTTCACTTGCTATACTGTTCTAAACAAAACCTGGTACCCGATGAAACATACTTTCCCGGTTTTGCGTGCGCAAAACAACGAAAAAATAGGGAATACCGCAGATCGGACAGGATATAACTTGCTGATAAACATTCAGAAGGGCGGCCTATAAGAGAGCCCAATCAGCCCCAATCCTGGGGTGAAAGTAGGGATCAGGAACCCCAAAGTGCATAAGTGAAAAATAGTAGCTTGCACCCGCTTTTTTTAAGAAACACCACCGGGAGCCTTGTGTCAGGAAGGGCCTTAGGTAAACCGGTTAAACGTTGAAGAACATCATATCATAAAAGAATAAGATTATGGGAGAACTGATTATGTATATCGTGCCTCTGTTAGGAATCTCAGGACTGTTGTACACCCTCTGGAAATCTTCCTGGGTGAGAAAGCAAGACCCAGGCACAGAAAAAATGGTCAAGATTGCACGCAGCATTGCCATTGGTGCAATGGCATTTTTGAAAGCAGAGTACAAAATAATAGCAGTATTTGTGCTGGCCGTATCGATTTTACTTGGCCTGAGTGGTAGCATAGAAGGCTCTTCGCCGCTTATTGCATTTTCATTCTTCTGCGGTGCACTTTGTTCGGCATTGGCTGGATTGATAGGCATGCGCATGGCTACAAAAGCCAATGTGCGCACGACAAGCGCTGCGTGCACAAGCCTTGCCAAAGCACTGGAGATAGCATTTGCAGGTGGCTCAGTCATGGGTTTGGGAGTCGTTGGGCTTGGTGTTCTGGGATTAGGAGCGCTATTTCTTTGGTTTTCTCAAGGACTGGCATGGGATACTCCGAAAATAATGACCGTGATCACAGGCTTTTCGTTTGGAGCTTCATCGATAGCGCTGTTTGCTCGTGTTGGCGGGGGTATCTATACAAAAGCTGCGGATGTAGGAGCTGATCTTGTAGGAAAGGTAGAGTCGGGTATCCCGGAAGATCACCCATTGAACCCAGCGACCATTGCAGATAATGTTGGAGATAACGTCGGAGATGTCGCTGGCATGGGCGCAGATCTTTTTGAAAGCTATGTTGGCGCAATCATTGGTACGATGGTGCTCGGAGCAACCTATGTCGGTATCACTGGATTTGAAAGCACGAACTTATTTGGCGGTCTGAATGCGGTGCTGCTTCCATTGGTCTTATCAGGCGTAGGCATTCTCACTTCCATTGCAGGAACCTTCTTCGTGAGAGTAAGCGAAGGCGGCGATCCTCAAAAAGCGCTTAATCGCGGTGAGTTTTTTTCCTCTTTTGTCATGCTCATTGCAGCATTCCTGATCGTGCGGTGGATGCTACCGGCCCAATGGTCGTTAGGAGATTCGACATATAGTAGTATGGGAGTATTCTGGGCGGTCATTTTTGGCTTGGCCGCAGGACTCCTTATTGGTCTGGTTACGGAATTCTATACCGGAACTGGAGGTAAACCAGTAATGCGCATAGTACGTCAATCTCTCACCGGTACCGCCACGAACATCATCGCAGGGCTTGGTGTAGGGATGCAGTCTACAGCAATACCTGTTATCATTCTAGGTGCTGCTATTATTGGCGCACATGAAGTTGCAGGCCTCTATGGCATTGCCATCGCAGCAGTTGGCATGCTTTCCAATACAGGCATTATGCTTGCGGTGGATGCATATGGTCCGATTTCAGATAATGCAGGAGGTATTGCTGAAATGAGTAACCTGCCAAAAGAAGTTCGCAAGCGCACGGACAAACTGGATGCTGTCGGCAATACCACCGCTGCAATCGCAAAGGGATTTGCTATTGGATCAGCTGCCCTTACCGCACTTGCCCTTTTCGCAGCGTTTATGTCTACCGCGAAAATCAACGTTATCGATGTTGCTAATCCTTATGTCATGGCAGGACTCTTCCTTGGAGGCATGCTCCCATTTTTATTTTCTTCGCTTGCGATGGATGCTGTAGGTAAGGCTGCGATGAATATGATACAGGAAGTGCGAAGACAATTTAAAACCATCCCGGAACTCAAAGCAGCCCTGGAAGTGATGAATAGAAATGAAGGCAAGGAAATGACTGAATGGTCCAAAGGTGACCAGGAAATATTTGATCAAGCAGATGGAAAAGCAGAATATGGCAAGTGTGTGGAAATCTCAACAAAAGCAGCTATTCGTCAAATGATATTGCCTGGACTCATTACAGTGCTCACACCTGTCATCATCGGCTTTCTTGGCGGTGCTGAGATGCTCGGAGGTTTACTCGCAGGAGTGACGGTCACCGGTGTGCTCATGGCGATCTTCCAGGCCAATGCTGGTGGCGCCTGGGACAATACCAAGAAAATGTTTGAAGAAGGCGTTGAAGTAAATGGCAAAATGTATTACAAAGGATCAGATCCGCATAAGGCAGCAGTTGTGGGAGACACTGTCGGAGATCCGTTTAAGGATACCTCAGGCCCGTCACTCAACATTCTCATGAAATTGATGTCCGTGGTGGCACTTATTATCGCGCCGTTTTTGTAAAATACAAATCTGATTTACGCTAAAATGTCGGGCATTGTGATTCTTCGATGACAGATAATGAGGATGAGTGATAGTATCAGCAACTAACCCATGAACGAATCCCATAATCTGTTATGGATTCGTTAAACGGCACGGATCTTGTGCTAAGCACTAAACAAATACGTCTTCTTTCAGGTATCTTTACATGACCAGACTTGCTGGAAAAGAACTTCTCCGGAAGATGTCAAAAAACGAAAAAAATCACATGCGCATCTTATTCGCCATTATCGTTGTGCTGGTTGGAGGCCTCTTTGGCAAAGCGGTAACACACGTCACACCTACAGATGACAAAGAGAAAGAGAAACTCATCATTCGTGCCGTTTTTTCGTTGATAGAAAACCGGCACTTTACAGATGCAGAAATCGATGATGCGTTTTCGCGCAAAGTATTCGACACATACCTTGATCGTCTGGATGGGGGCAAACGATTCCTGACCATTGGAGATCGGGATCTATTGGACGACTATCAAGAAAAAATCGACGATGCCATCAATACCCCGGATGTCGAATTCTTCGAACTTTCAAATGACATCATCCATAAGGCAATCGGGAAAGTCAAAATCCTGTATCCTGTAATTCTGGATCACCCCTTTGACTTTTCAATTGATGAAGACATCGAACTCGATGGTGAAAAAATAGAATTTGCAAAAGATGACCAAGAACTCGGGGAACGATGGAGATCCTATCTGAAATACGAAACACTCACGCGATTGGCAGAAAAGCTGGATGAACAAGATAAAGCCATTGATCCCGAAGGGGGCAAGAAGGGCGTGATGGAGCTGGAATCAGAAGCGCGCGAAGATGTGCATGAGATGATGGACGATTGGTTTAAAAGACTTGGCGAAATACGGAGATCAGATAGATTTGAAATATACCTCAATTCTGCAACCAACGTCTACGATCCGCATACCGATTATTTTAATCCGAAGGAAAAGGAAGATTTCAACATCAATATGTCCGGGAGACTTGAAGGAATCGGCGCTAGACTTTCCCGAGCCGGCGACTTTTCAAAAGTAGTCAGCATTGTTCCTGGTGGCCCGGCATGGAGACAAGGAGAGCTTCAGGTGGATGATATTATCCATAAAGTCACCCAGGAAGGATCAGAACCTGTGGATATTCAGGGCATGCACCTGGATGATGTGGTGTCGATGATACGGGGCAAAAAGGGTACAATAGTGGTTCTCGATGTGAAGTCTGCAGATGGCACTGCAAAAACAATCCAAATCACGCGTGATGAAGTCATGTTGGATGAAGGTCTGGCCCGCTCTGCAATCATTGAATTTCCCGGCAGGGTAGATAAGGTCGGATACGTCGATCTGCCAAGATTCTACGCGGACTTCGAAAATCCAGATGGTCGGAGTTGTGCAGAGGATGTTGCACTTGAACTGGAAAAACTGAAAAAACAAAATGTGGAAGGGATCATACTGGATCTTCGTGACAATAGCGGAGGATCATTGAATGACGTTGTGCAGATGAGCGGTCTTTTTATCAAGGACGGCCCAATTGTCCAGGTCAAAGGACGCAATAGCCCGCCGCATATTTATCCTGATAAGGATCGCGAAGTAAGGTACACCGGTCCACTGGTTGTATTGGTGAATGCATATAGTGCCAGTGCATCTGAAATTCTTGCAGCTGCTTTACAGGATTATGGACGTGCGATCATTGTCGGAAGCGCTTCTACATTTGGTAAGGGCACTGTGCAGCGTTTCTATAGTCTCGATCGGGAACTCCAGGGTATTTCAACTGAAGGTACACTCGGAGATCTTAAACTCACGGTTCAGAAATTTTATAGAATCAACGGGGGTTCTACTCAACTCAAAGGAGTAGTACCAGATATTATACTACCTGATCGGTTTGCCTACGTAGAAACAGGTGAAAAGGAACTTGAATATCCCATGGCATGGAGTGAAATCCCCGCAGTAGAGTATACTCAGGATATTGTAGATCTATCACCCAAAGGTCAAATCAAGAAAAACAGTGAAAGACGTATCGCTCAGAGTGCGGCATTTCGTCTTGTGGATGAAAATGCACACCGGGTAAAAGAATTGCGCGATCAATCCGTTTTTCCCTTACATCTGGAAAAATTCCGCGGCATGATGAAAGCACAGGAAGAAGAAGCGAGTAAGTACAAAAACACCTTTACTAATATCGAAGGAATGAAAGTCTACAATCATCCCGAAGACCTCACATACATTCAGGTAGACTCCTCACGTATCGGACGGAATGAAGATTGGCTCAAGAATATTCGAAAAGATGGCTACATCGATGAAACTCTTTGGATTGTACGAGACATGATCGACGCAGGTGTGGCACTTTACGAACCAAAGAAAGATTAGTATTTCCGTGCCATCTCACTACGGATAAATCATCGACGCAAATGTTGAAATATTCCTGAAACTGAAGACTTCTATATAGGGAGAGACCCCCTTTCTTATCATAGAATCAGATATGACATCGACATACTGAGGACTCCGATCATAAAACCAACAAATACTTCTGACGAGGTATGTTGACCTGTCATCAACCGGGCGGAACACACAAGACCAGCCAGAAGGATCACTACGTATACCAGAAATACAGTAGAAATCCGGAGGTCATATAGAAAGGGGAGTGGAAGAATGAACTGATCGGTACTATACGATCGATACAGATGTATAGTTAATGCCAGAAAACCACCGATTGCAATGGCGTGGATACTGATCTTCCTGAAATTGTTCAAAAAAAATCCTGTGAATAACGCAATGACGGCGCCCAGAGTAGCGATAAGTAAAGGAGGCGGAAAAGATTTTGCCTTGGCAAAATGAAGATACAAACTGAGATAGAGGATGCTTGTGACCAGGTACGGACCAATACGCTCGTGGCGATCCGACATTTCCAGTGAATGAACCCATCCAATCGCCTTCATGACAAGAATAGCAATCACGGGAATGAGTACACTCGTAAGAAAGACCATCATGATCAATGTATCGGCATCCGAGATCTCATTATATCCAAACATATATGGATTCACCATGAGCATCAACAGAAGCATATATGTGAGCATCAATAGGGGATGAAAGATGATCGATATAACCTGTGCAATAAATTTCATCTTGGAGCCCAATAAAAAGACTTTATTCCACAGGATACAGGAAAATTGCAAGCATTGTTTTGATCCCGTCAACATAGTTTCCCAGTCTCAGATTTTCATTTGGACTATGCTGATTGTTGTCACGGTTCACAGTAGGTACAGCAACTGCAGGTAAATTCAGGGTTGTCACAAACGGGCTGATCGGGATTGAACCTCCTTCAGTCCGTATACGCAGCGGTTCCTGTTTAAATGCAGCAGTGAGAGCGGTATACAACCATCGACCGACATGAGAATTAAAATCAGTACGGAAAGCCATGTAGGATGTCTCTGATGTAAATGAACATATTCTGTCGTATCTCATACGCTCCTGAAGAGTGGGGGCTCTGTCCAACACCAGGTATCCACGTCCGACAATATAATCGTGTACAAGACTCAAAAGATGAACAGGGTTTGATTCCACAACAAGACGGATATCAATTTCCGCTGTAGCCGAAGATGGAATAATCGTACGAGCCTCCTCACCAACCCATCCAGCCGTCATCCCACGTACGTTGAGTGAAGGATATTGCAACGACTCCTGATATGAACCCGCCACAGAATCCGGGTTACCGATGCCGAGCTTTGATCGCATGTACAAGGGATCATCCGGTACTTGAGAAAGAATTGATTTTGTGACGTCATCAATTATTACTCCCTCATAAAATCCAGGAATCGTCACACGACCATATTCGTCTTTCATTCCACCAATGAGCTGACACAAGCGCAAAGCAGGATTTGGTGCATAATTACCATAGTGTCCACTATGTAATGGGAAAGTAGGGCCATAGACCGTAAGCGTAATCGTACTTATACCCCGGGCGCCAAAAGATAATGTTGGCTGATTCGAAAGGTGCATGGGGCCATCAAAAATCAAAAGCATATCCGCGCTCAATGTTTCTCGATACCTTTTTACAGCATCTGGTAGATGAGGAGAACCGAGCTCTTCCTCAAAGTCCATGATCACCTTCATATGAAACGTAGGCGCTCTGCCAAGGTGATCCAATGCATCGATTGTAGCAAAAAACATGCTCACAGGCCCTTTGGCGTCAGAAGCTGAGCGAGCGAAAATCCGCCAATCCCGATTCAAGCCATTATGGATGCGATCCCACGAAATACTCTCCCAACCCCCGTCTTCAGATAATTCTTTTAGCACGGGTGTATAGGGATCATCCTGAAACCAATATTCCGGATCGACAGGCTGACCGTCAAGTTGCAGGTAGACAAGTACCGTCCTTGCCTGAGCGTCAGAAATCCGACGTTCGGCGAGCAGTAATGGCGGTCCTTCAGTCTGTAAACGCTGTACTTTAAATCCACGATCTGTGAATACGGATTCGCACCATATGATATTCTTCTCTATCTGTTCCGGAAAATGGGCATCGTTGGGAATACTCAATAACTCCCGGAATGTGTCAATATGCCTCAATGCAAAGATCTCTGAGATACTGTCCAGGTTTTGAGCAGTCAATAGTACAGGTAAGTATACCATACAGACAGAAACCAGAAAGCGAAACAAGGTGATCAGTTTCATTGAGATCAAAGGTAAGTCAACGATCGACAGTCCAGACATATCATCGATCCTATTAGTTTTGCTGGCATCAACATTGAAAATATGGCATCCGCTCAACTTCCCAAACATGGGTATGCTGGCATTCTGTTAATAGTCGTTTTCTGGTATATTAATTGGTATGGAGAGGGCTTGCGAACACACTGGGCATTCTTTCCGTTGTGGTTCGGTTACCTGCTCTGTACGGATTCGCTTGCCGTATCTCGCGGGCAGAAATCAATGATTGTAGGCAGGTGGTGGAAATTTGGAAAATTGTTTCTGATCTCGATACCCATCTGGTGGCTGTTTGAATGGCTCAACAAAAGAGCAGAATATTGGCTCTATTTACCGGAACACACATTTTCTCCATATGCACATACTTTTTGGAGTACGCTGTGTTTTTCCACCATTGTACCTGCTATTTTCATAACGGCGAATTTATTATTGAGTTTCTCCTGGTTTAGGAGGCATCATCTGAGATGGCGTACAGGACATACGCCAGGAGGAAGAATGACCTATTTCATCACAGGCATCATGTTACTTATTGCATTACTCATCTGGCCGAGATATGGGATGGCGTTTATGTGGGTATCATTGTTCTTTCTTGTGAGCCCGGTGAATTACCTCCTGGGAAGGCCGTCGCTCATGCGTTATACTGCTGCACAAGACTGGCGCATGGTACTTGTGTTATTTTCTGCTGCGCTTGTCTGTGGCTTCTTTTGGGAAATGTGGAATATGTATTCGTGGCCCAAATGGGTGTATACATTTCCATATCTGAATCAATATAAAATATTTGAAATGCCCTTAGCCGGATATCTGGGTTACTTACCGTTCGGTCTTGAGGTATGGGCACTGACTGCATTCCTGTATCCGGCCATTTCAAAAGAACTGATCGCAGTGATGGATCACAAATCACCGATCACTGATCTCCGTACGAAGTAGTTTCTATATCTTTTTCAATTTTACAGCAGTGCCGAATGCGAGAATTTCCGAGGCTCCACGCATCACCATTGATGTTGTAAATCGAATTCCCAGTATTGCATCGGCATTCAGTCCTTCTGCATCAGCGATCATTCTATCCAAGGCCTGTTCACGTGCGTCGACGAACAGTTCTGTATATGCCGGAATTTCACCCCCAATGATATTCTTCAGACCGGCGAGGATGTCATTACCAAGATGTCGTACCCTGACCGTATTGCCCCGTACGAGACCAAGCGTTTCAGTAATCTCAAATCCCTCTACGCTTTCAAGGGTGGATAAAATCATCGAACGCAGGTATTAGAGTGAGATACGTGTACCTAACAGAAGAGAGCCATTCTGCAGATGTTTTCCATTTTGATCGATAAGACCAAAGAAGGGTATCTGATACTGATACATTGGCTGTACGAAGACGCTCATTCGGGTATTCAGATAACGTTCTACACCGAATCCGCCGGCAGCGGTGAGGTATCCTTTTGAACTAAACTTCGCGCCATCAAGCATATGCTCGCGCACGCGCTTCACTTCACGTTCATTCTGTAGTTGATGGGGATCTTGTACAGCAGATGACGTGTAGATATTTTCCGCAATGAGGTCATAATTCGCATTTGCAATCACATGCATAGATGCACCACCAGTCGCATAGACACGCCACAACCCTTTACCATCGAGTTTCCAATGCACGTAAAGGGGTAAGCTGACAACATTGAGTGTGATATTCTCGAAGTCAAGTGTATGACGATCAGAGGAGCTACCAATGAAGAGATTGCGATCCGGACCGAAAGTTTTGGATGAATAGGTCAGGCCGGTTTCAATCATCAGTTTTTTGAAGTCAAAAAGCAAGGAGGCTCCGGCACTGTATCCGCCAGCGACGATTTCTTTTTCTGAAAAATTGATTGAACGCCCCTGGGAATAAAAATGCTCTTCGGGAAAGAAAAGGGTATTGATCTCCGAAGCAGCCATCATACCAAAACGCAACCTGGATATCTTCTCCAACACAGGTGTCAACATCAATGTTGAATTAAGGAAAGGAGTAACTTCTGTTGAAGTCAGTATGCCAACCGATGAAACAGCCAAAGGACTGATCATTTCTGTTACCGGAATTCTCATTTGAGATTGTTGCCCGGACGTCGTCATGTCATCTTCTGTAGGTACTCCAAATAGATATGTATGAGTTTCAATAATTAATTGTTCATCTGAAATCGGAGTAGAGATCTCGTCCATGCGACCAGTATGGTCGATTGTGGAGGTACTGATTGAGGCATGATCAGTTACTGATCTCTGTTCAGTACTCAGGGCCGGCGCATGAATTGCTGAAATGTTTGAATTCTTTACAGGATGCACATCAGTGCCAGAAGCAACACGACTTGCAGAAGCAGCAGTGATATTCTCGATCTGCATTGCACTTTCTTTCTTCGACAATTCTTTGCGAATCAGATCCTCCGCTGGTTTAATGACAGACGAATTAAATGTCGGGAAGAAATTGTAGAAGGTCAGAAATGCAATAAAGATTGCTGCGATCTCCAGAATTTTAATAGACACCAGATGTCGGCGGATTCTTTCGTCTTCAGACAACCGCGCGTGCAGCGTAGGCCATGTCGTGGAATTGTATGGAACCTCGAAATTTTCTATTGTTTGTTTGACATGCTGATCAAATTGAGACTCATCAGTCTCAAGCTGGTGTTCCATGTGTTGCCAATCAGGAGTCAGATCCGCACCAAGGGTTGCCACGGCATTCCGGATTGCATCATCAAACCCGGTATCCAATTGCGACTCAGACTCTTCCACCCGTTGCACAAAGTCATCCCAATCCTGAGGATTAAACTCCGGCTGGACAGAAGACATCGATTCACGCAACCACCGATCAAACTCCTTGTTTGTCATAAACATTGTTTAAAACAGCGAGCATTTCTCTTAGCTTGATACGAGCTTTTACAAGATTTGATCGCGATGTACTCTCTGTGATATTCAGGATATCCGCAATTTCTTTATGCGAATACCCCTCGATCACATACAAATTGAACACTGACCGGTACGCCGGCGACAACTCCTGGATGCACTGCAGAATTTCCTCCGTCGTCATATTGCTCACCACACTCGCATTCATGGATTGCACACCTTGTGCGGCATCCAGATCCTCTGTACGGCGCCTGGTCTTTTTGCGATAGTAATCAATCGCGGTATTCACCATGATCCGTCGCATCCAGGCAATGAGCGAAGTACCAGGCTGATACCTGGCGATGTGCCGGAAGATCTTGATATACCCATCGTGCAGGATGTCCAAAGCATCATCCTGATTATCCGCATAGCGCAGACACAACCCCATGAGAGAGCCATAATAGTCTTCATAAAGCTTGCGCTGAGCCCAGCGTTCACGAGCGATACAGGCCTGTATGAAGTCCCGTTCTTCGTACTCCAACTTGAGTGTTACTTCCATGCCTGCAAGTTAGCCTATCGCATCCGATTTTTCAAACACCCGCACCGGTATTCTGGCCGTGTACAAGACAAAACGACCGATACACCGCGAAGGCTGCCCAGCTCGGGATGTTGTTCCGATTTCAGGCGATCTCTGCATCAGATTTCCATGATGATTTCGCGGGCATTTTACTAACGCAATCTAACCATCGTGCGCAAAGCCCAGGCTTTCGAAGGCATACTTACAAAGCTACGTTCAATTTTAGGGCCCGGAAAGCTTTTGAACTGTTGCGCTTTCAGAAAGTTCCACATCAATGAATGCGCATTCACGGCCAAAACGCTTTTTGTATCGCATGATCATCTCCTCTCTGAAACTCTCATCTGGCGGCCGGGAAGAAAGGTTAATTGTGCACCCACCAAAACCGCCTCCCATCATGCGGGTCCCCAGTATATTTGTCGAATACGATGCGGCATCCACAAGGAAATCTAATTCAGTACAACTGACTTCGTAATCATCTCGTAATCCGGCATGACTGGCATAGAGCAATTGACCGAGGGATTCCCAGTCGCGTTGCATGATTTTTTCAACTGCCGACAGAACACGCACATTCTCTTTCAATACGAAGGTGATGCGTTGCAGGAGTAACGTACCGAGCAGTGATGCATAGGCCTGCAGTTGTTTTTCTGAAATATCACGAAGACTCTTAATGCCCATCGCTCCCTGTAGCAATCCGAATGCTTCACGACTTTCCGCCGCACGCGTATTATAATCAGACTGAGTCAACTTATGCCGCACGCGTGTATCAATGAGAAATAGATGCAAACCTGCATCAACAGGGAACGCAATTTGTTGATACGTCCGGTCAAGGCAATCCAATAATATAAAGTGATCCTTCCGACAAAGCAGGCACGCATGTTGATCCATGATTCCACCTTGCAATCCAATAAAATTGTGCTCTACGAGATGTGCCAGCCATGCTAATTCTTCTCTGCTTTTCTCTAATTCTAGCATCACATTCAGACCCAGGAGAAACCCGCATGTCAAAGCAGAAGAAGAACTTAAACCAGCACCAGGAGGCAAGTCGGAAGTAAACACACATCTGACTGCAGGTAGTTTACTGCCTTGCGGCAATAGGATACGATACGCGCCCAAACAATAGTCCACCCAACCTTTTCCAGTTGCGACTGTCGTCGTCACAGGTATTTTCACTTGTTCATTCGTATCCAGGGCGTACCATTCATGATATGCCTCGCGCGAGACGCTCATTGCGAAGCAAATGCCTTGTGCAATCGCCGCTGGCAACACAAAGCCGTTGTTGTAATCTGTGTGTTCACCAATGAGATTAATACGTCCGGGAGCATGCACAAGAACCAGCGGGGCACTGCCAAACCGTTCTTGAAAAACGGATAGCGCTTTAAGACGCAGAGGTTGCGAAAGCAGCGTACTCATCGATGGGCGATCAGGGATTCAACTTCTTCGGCTTCGAGAGGGACCCCGGCCATCAGATCCTTATTTCCATGCCGAGTAATCAGAATATCATTCTCAAGGCGCACACCGAGGCCTTCTTCCCTGATATAAATTCCTGGTTCACATGTCAATACCATGCCTGCTTCGAATGGACTATACGGATCTCCCGCATCGTGTACATCCAGGCCGAGATAATGTGTAGTGCGATGTAGAAAATACTTGCTCCGCGCCGGACACTGCGGTGTTTGTATACGGATATCATCTACAGAGATCAATCCAAGGTCAATAAGTTCTTTGTCTGCAAGAGCTTCCACAGCTTTATGATATTCTTCAGGAGTTGTGCCTGTAAGGAGTAAAGAAGATGCTTCACGAAGAATTCTCAAGACGGCATTATAAACTGCACGTTGTCTTGGTGAAAAGCGACCACTCACAGGAACTGTGCGCGTCATATCGGCGGCATAATTCGCATAATTCGCCGCCGCATCTATAAGAATGATATCTCCATCCTGGCATTTCTGGTCATTCGAGATATAATGAAGGATACAACTATTTTCTCCAGACGCAATGATGGGTTCGTAGGCAAATCCCCGTGCACCATGTCGCAGAATCTCACGCACATATTCAGCTTCGATTTCGTATTCATATATACCGGGACGTATGACACGACATGCTGCAAGAAATGCAGAGTGAGTAATCTCGCAGGCTCGACGTATTAAATTGATTTCTTCCGCTGATTTTATTGCTCGGAGTTTTTGAATAATCGGAGCAGCATTCCGGTATTCATGCAGGGGAAATTCTTCTTTACACCAATGTACGAAACGATGATTACGGGCAAAAGGTCCAAAACTTCTGCCTGGATGATGATCAATTGAGAGAAAAACCAGATCGGTTTCGGACATCAATTTCTTAAACGCAGGCTCAAAAGAGGAAGTCCAATGAATGTGTTCAATACCCGACACACCTGTCGCCGCATCCTTTGTCAGCTTATTTCCTTCCCAGATTGCCGTATGTTCATTTGTTTGCCGGATAAAGAGCATCACGCGACGTTCGGACAACGGGCTGTCGGGATAGAGGACGAGTATAGTTTCTTCCTGGTCAATCCCAGTCAACCAGAAGAGATTTGAATTCTGTACAAAGGCACGGGTACCATCCGCATTTGTCTGTGGAATATCATTCGACTGCAGGATACATAGAGCGCCAGGTGGTAGCTTCTCTATAAAACGATGCCTGTTTTCAGTAAAAAGTGTAGAAGGTATAGCTTGATATCGCATTCGCTCATCGGATTAAAGTCACGGTTCCACTATAGGGGACGATTTCACCATCAGAAAACAGGATACGTGCGAGATACGTAAAAACTGCCGGAAACATCATCTTTCCATCCAGAGAACCATCCCATCCGAATGCGGGATCGTTGATCGGAAAATGAGTTCTTTCGAAAACAACGTCACCCCATCGATCAGCAATGGTCATATACTCTACCTCTCTTGCAAAATCATTCGCCTGCAGGTAGAAGACATCATTGATCTGATCATTGTTTGGGCTGAAGACAGTTGGTATGTACACCTTCTTTGGCACAAATACCAGGATCAAAATGGAATCAGTCACCGAACATCCGGAACTATCCGTAAGAGTCAACAAGATATACTGACTCTCTGTTGGAAAGGCATAGGTGGCTGGACATGTTGAACAACTCAATACAGAATCCGGACTCCAGCTGATGAGATCAACCTCCAACGTAGTATTGAAATTCAATAATACACTATCTCCGGAAAGAATTGATCGCTCCGTACCCAGATCAATACCTGGAGTTTCCCCAAGCGGTACAAAAAGTGAAAGGTCATCAATGCATCCCGTACTATCTCTCAGGACAAGATTGACGACACCAGGGGACAAGTTTGGAATTTGAAGCGGCAGACTAGTTACAGGCAGGAACGGAGAGCCGTTTAAAGAATAGCTCACGGGTCCGCGTGCACCGAGGATTGCATCGACGAAGATCACGCCGTCATTCACTCCGGGACATGTTGTCACTTCGGTACGCGTAATGGATTCAAACATAGTTGGTTGTGTGACCAATGTATCGAACACAAGACTGCACCCAGCTTCATCTGTCACAGTCACAGAATAAGTTCCCGCACTGAGTTGCGAAGCAATATCGCCAGTCAAGGCTGCAAGATTCCAATCATAGTCAATTGTACCAACACCTCCGGTCACATTGAGGGTAATCATTCCATCATTTTCTCCGAAACAACTCACTCCGAAGCCGTAATAATCCGTCACCAAAGGAGACATACTTAATTCACTCACGAGAATGGAATCAGAAGTAAGTATTGTGGGTTCACAGATTGTTTCATTTGTAATGATATCGAGAATTGCAAAATGTACATCCGTTGATACCACAAGGGTATCTCCATGTCCGTCGTAAATACTAAATAGTGTGTCTGGCTGACCAATCCCGGTTGTATAGATGACATCATAGGGACCATTGCCACCAATAAGAAAAAACCAATAACCTACAGTATCTCCGCTACATGCCCGGGGTATTGTAGAAAGAATCCGTCCAATAATCGGAAAATGAAAATCCAGATTGATGACAACAAGGCTGTCACAACCAGTTTGCGCCGCACCAACAAGAAGTTCTTCACCGAACCAATTTGTTTCATCATAGATAGTGCCATTTACAACAATAGAATCACCCAGGCAAATCACAGTGATCGTATCCGTTGCAAGTGGGTAAACGAAGACCTCAGTAAACGCAGTATCTGCTCCACAGCCCATGATATCAGCAACTACAGTATAGATACCAGGCAATGTGGCATCGATAGGATTTTGTACAAACGAAGTATACCCACCAGGACCGAACCACTCAAAGGTGACATTACCAACTGCGGTATCGAGCATTGAAAACAAAAAGATCGAATCACCGGGACAGTATGGTCCCCCATTCATTGCAATCACATTGGGATCAAGAATACACGCAGCGAACTCAGAACTGTTGCCCAATGCATCTTGTGCAAGTGCAGTAAACTGTGCGCCAGGCCATGCGGATACATCATAGTTCCACGATCCGCCCGCATCCGTAGTCACACGACCAAGTATTGTGAGACCCTGACATGGCGCATCAGGACATATCGTATTATTATGCAAGTACACATCGACCATCATACCGGGGGGAGCCACACCGATGAGTATATTGCCCTGAAGACAAAGAATCGCTGGTGGGAGAATGCCGGCATTTGCATTGTTCCCCAGGTGAATACCTTTATAAGAATTGCAATAGAAAAAATTCTCCAGGACTGTCTTACGATCATCTGTGGTTGTATAAATACCAGTGTAATTAAATGCAATAATATTCGCAAGTCCTCCGGATCCACCAACCATCACAGGGCCTATTCCCATGATACTAATACCACCACCAGACATTCCTCCACCAAATGTGAAACCCAGATTACCAAGATTTCGTGTGCCATTGTTATCCGTACCGATCACGTTTCCTGTGATATTAAATCCCGGCAGAAACTGCAACGCATCATCGATGACCACTCTTAATCCTGAGAATCTATTTGAACAGAGATAATTTTGTTGATTGAGAGATCTCGAACCACCGATCGTGACATTTGCACCACTCAGCACGTCTACAAAAACACCATCCCAGGCATTGCCAAGACCTGAGTTAAACTGCAGATCGGTACCGACATAGTTAGCTTGTATGGATACATTGCGATCAATAGGTCCTTCAATGCCATAGCTTCCATTGAGAATAATGACGTTGCCTTTTGCCGGCGCACCGATGATGATGTTTGAAAGGAATGGATCCGGCAGACCAAATAATTGAATCCCATCCGCAGGAAAATTCTGAATTTGCAGACCGTAGATTTCTGTCCAGCGCCTGTAAATGACAAGTCCATGATT
The DNA here is from genome assembly GCA_035292505.1 of Saprospiraceae bacterium. Taxonomy (GTDB): domain Bacteria; phylum Bacteroidota; class Bacteroidia; order Chitinophagales; family Saprospiraceae; genus DATDQA01. The sequence continues at coordinate 29,164 of DATDQA010000023.1, forward strand.
CGAACCTGGAAGTAAAGCCGAACCATCGATGATAATCAGGCCGCTCATTGGTAGATTGCCGGGCTGCGTAGTACCATCGATGACAAGAAACGAATCAAGAATAAAGGGCAATACGGTATTCACAGCAATGACGTGCGGTCCTGGCCCCGGTATGTTAAACTCGATGCTGTCAGGGCCGATATTCGTATTCGATGCATTCAGAGCTTCGCGCAGGCTGCAATGGGCGCCGTTGCAGACGCCATCATCATTGTCGTTTGTGCTGTTGACAAGATGAATTGCCTGCCCATAAAGCCTTGTCAGCAGAAAACACAGGAAAAGACTCGTTGAGAGGGCTTTCTTCACAGTTCGTATTTGAAATAAAACGGGCAAAAATAGGGAATAGGTATAAGGGTGCCGGCAAAGATAGACTTGTCCGGAAAAGTGGAGATGTTCAGCTACCTTTAATCAAGAACGAGAATAATAGGGACACGCATGAAGTATTTGCTGATTATCTCTGTTTCGATCATTTTTGGGACAACGACAGCCCAGGATTGTTTAATCCAAAACGTCACAATTGTAGATACGCGTACAGGCCAGTCGGTCCAGGGGCAGGATGTCCTCATTCAAAATGGCCTGATACAGAATATCGGAAAGGTCATTGATATTCCAGAAGCAATCACAATTGTTGACGGCAGTGTCAAGTACCTCATGCCCGGTATGGCGGATGCGCATATTCACTTCTTCCAGTCCGGGGGATTATATACAAGACCCGATGCAGTCGATCTGCGTCAGAAGGTACCATACGAAAAAGAAAAGGCATTTGGAATGGGAAATGCCGCCGACTATTTGCGTCGATATCTCAGACTTGGGATTACGACCGTTATTGATGTCGGAGGGCCGATAACAAATTTCCTTGTACGTGATTCAATTGCCAAAACAACAGAATCTCCCAATGTGCTGGTGACTGGTCCCTTGTTTTCAATGATAGGGTTATCCGAATTCGGTGAGGACCCGCCTATTATTAAAATCACAAATGAACAGGAAGCTGATGCACTCTTTCAAAAAATGCTTCCCTTTCAACCCGACTTTATTAAGATCTGGTATATCGCCGCCCCCGATCTACCGGCGGAACAAAACTTCCCTTTGGTAAAGTACATTGCTGAAAAAACACATCAGTATGGATTAAAACTTACGGTGCATGCTACCGAGCTGAATACCGCAAAGCTTGCAGTGGAGGCAGGCGCAGATATTTTGGTGCATAGTGTCTTCGACGAAGAGATTCCCACAGATGTCATTCGATCCTGGAAGGACAAGAATATCACGTACATCCCTACGCTTATAGTCAGTGCTGGTTACTACGGTGCCTTTTCGGGCATGTTACCTCACCACCCGCAGGACCTCGCATGGTCGAATCCATTTGCGTATGGGACATTAACTGATCCGGAAGGCATGACTGAGGCAGAGATGCCAGAAAGATTAAAACGATCTCGCAAGAACCATACTCCCTTGAGCGAATACGCACCAGATAAGACTGCGAACATGAATCTTGTGAATCTCTTCAAAGCAGGTGTGAATGTTGCAACAGGCACCGATGCAGGAAATATCGGAACAATGCATGCGTCTTCATATTTCCAGGAGCTTGAGGCAATGCAAAAAGCAGGACTTTCTAATACCGAAATACTTAAAGCTTCAACAATCAATGTAGCCCGTGGATTTGGTAAAGATCATCTCTGGGGAAGTATTGAAGAAGGAAAAATCGCCGACCTGGTTTTAATGAGCAAGAACCCTATTGATTCCCTGCAGAATCTCAATAGTATTGAAATCGTTTTTAAGAACGGCAAGATATTATATGCAGATTCGATTGTTGATGAAACACCAGAAGCCATTGTCCAGCGGCAGTTGAATGCCTATAATGCTCGCAACATGGATGCATTCCTGGATACCTATTCTGACGACATTGAAGTTTATGAATTTAACGACAACAGGATATTCAATGGTATAGAAGAACTGCGTATGGGTTATGAGGAGTTGTTTAAGAATGTTTCAAACCTCTATTGTGCGATTGAAAATCGCATCGTCATGGGAAATACAATCATCGACAAAGAAAAAGTCCGAATTGGTGAGGATACGATTCGCGGCGTAACGATTTACGAGGTTGACGGAGGAAAAATCAAACGCGTCACATTTGTCCAATAAAGACAATGACCAACCATGCATATCGAAGATATACACAAGCTCTGCTCCTCTTTGCCAGCCGTCACTGAAGACATCAAGTGGGAGCACGACCTTTGCTTTTGTGTTGGAGGGAAGATGTTCCTGGTTGTCGGATTGAATTCCACTCCAACCATGGCATCATTCAAAGTAGCGGACGAAGAATTTGAAGAGATAGCAGCCCGGGACGGCTTCATGCCGGCTCAATATGTCGCACGCTATAAATGGGTCACAGTCGATGATATCAATCGTATGCGGAAGTCGGAGTGGAAGCACTATATCCAGCAATCCTATCAGCTCGTGAGTGCGAAGTTGGCGAAGAAGATGAAGAAGGAATTGGGGATTGAATGAATAGCCAGCCCGCGCTAAATCTTGCAGGTTGTCCTAGCCACGCCTCAGCGCTAAACCCCGCCCGACAGACCGTCGTTCGGGCGGGCTGCCAGGTTAGACTGCACACCATATTTACCCCCAAACTGTGTATAAAAGGAATTAAGAGTTGAATGAGATAGGAGTTATTTCACTTTCCTCAGCTTCTCCAGCATATCGATATCGTACCAATCTTTCTGGCGGTCTGATCGCAGTTTGATGTCTTTGAGGGTTTCGTAAGAGACGATCTTCATGAATACACCAGGAGTAATTTCAAATGTATGCGCTTGCTTGTACGCGTCTTCGAATGCAATATTGCGATGAACAATGGTAAGTACATCAATTCTACTGTCTTCAGGTCCTATTCGCCCCATGAAATAGCTCGTGAAGTCCTCATTATATAGTGGAGTAACATCATCAGAGGAATAATTCATGCAGAGCAATGTATTGACAAAAGCTTCTTTATTTTCATTTGTCGGTGCAAGCCAGATGTCCATGTCATCTGTATTCCTGTTATAGCCGTGGTAATTCACCGCATAACCACCGATAAGAAGATATCTAAGGCCAGTGGTTTGTGCGCATTTTAGAAATTGCAAAAACTCATCATTCAGGACGCGCATGTAGAATAACAATTTTTTTGGAATGATCTGTGATTGGATGAAAGCGCGTGGAAAACTGCTGCATCCTATATAGCCTCACAAAACGCTCCATCACTGTTGTCTTACGCATTTCGGCAAGATCATACATCTCCTGCTCCTCAAAAGATTTGAAAATCATAATCTTCTTTTCCATCGATCAAAGTTAGCGTATTTAGCTTAGGGACATTTATCCACGAATCCTGCCTTCCCGGCGCCAAAGGCATCCCTTTGGGGCAGGCAGGTAAAAAAAAGACACGAATCAAATCCACCGGGAAAAACATCCTGAAACTAAAAACGAGCCCCCAGGACCGGGCATCAGGCATCAATTTATTCTTTTCCACCTGTATGCTGTATCTTACAGTGTATAGCAAGGTGTATTCAATAATTAAAAGAAAGTCATGAAAAAACAATTTGGCATTTTATTGGTAGTCGCCGCGCTCGTGTTTGGATATTTCGGCTATACTAAACTGGACAACAGCCAAGCTGAAATCAAAGTTGGCGATCTTGAAATTTCTGCACGAGACTCAGGTTCACAACAGACGGCGTATATTTTATTCGGACTGGCAGCGGTAAGTTTAATCGCCGGATTTGTGGTGATCAGAGAAAAGAGTTAAACAAGGTACCGCATACACAGGCAGGCACGCCTAAATCTTGCAATGCCTTATTCGTTATGGCATCCCACACATAAAGTATTTCGCTTTGTTCGACATCAAGGTAAAACCAAAGAACGCCTCTGCATAGAAGCTTGCAGGTATGAGCGCGCTGGAAGGTTCACCCTCTCATCCCGTACCTCGCACCATTATTCTTTTTCCACCCTCAAACTCAATTCTTTTAATTGCACATCATCAATCTCACTCGGAGCATCGATCATCACATCACGACCCTGATTATTTTTTGGGAAGGCAATAAAATCCCGGATGGAAGTCTCACCCTGCATCACAGCGCAAAGACGATCGAACCCGAACGCAATACCCCCATGTGGAGGAGCACCATATTCAAAAGCCCCCATGAGAAAGCCGAATTGTGACTCTGCCTGCTCCGGTGTGAAGCCAAGGAGCTTAAAATTCTTCTCCTGTAGCGCGCGATCATGGATACGGATAGATCCACCTCCGATCTCGACACCATTGAGTACAAGGTCATAGGCATCGGCACGTAGACTCTTCATTGTCTCGTGATCACCACTCAGCATGCGTTCGACATCTGCTTTCTTTGGAGAAGTGAAAGGGTGATGCATCGCATGAAAGCGTTTTGAGCCTTCATCCCATTCGAGAAGAGGAAAGTCTACAACCCAGAGCGGCTTAAATACTTTCGGATCGCGGAGGCCCAGGCGCGTACCCATCTCGAGACGCAATTCGCCGAGTTGCTTACGTGTCTTTTCTGCTTCACCACCGAGGATGAAGATCATGTCGCCTTGTTGGGCATGAAATGCAGCGGCAACATTCTGCAGATCATCAGGAGTATAGAATTTATCCACGGAAGATTTGATACCATCAGATCCGAGCTTGATATAGATTAATCCTTTTGCACCAATCTGCGGACGCTTGACCCATTCGGTGAGCATATCAATGTCCTTGCGTGAATAGGTGTCAGCGATTCCCGATGCACAGATACCCGCGATGAGTTCTGCATCGTCAAAGACATTGAATCCCTTACCCTTCACCAAATCGCTGATGTCCTGGATCTTCATTTCAAACCTTAAGTCAGGCTTATCAGTGCCGTAATCGCGTATCGCATCATCATATGCCATCCTGGGGAATTTCGGCAACGGTACAGTAATGCAAGTGTTAAAGAGATGCCGGGTAAGACCTTCAAATGTATCGAGCACCTCATCGCGTGTGATAAAGGCCATCTCGCAATCGATCTGCGTGAACTCCGGCTGACGGTCTGCACGCAGGTCTTCATCGCGGAAGCATTTTACAATCTGGAAATATTTATCCATGCCTGCGACCATCAGGATCTGCTTGAACGTCTGTGGAGATTGCGGTAACGCGTAGAACTGTCCAGGATTCATCCTACTAGGCACAACAAAGTCCCGGGCGCCTTCAGGAGTACTCTTGATCAGGCAAGGAGTTTCAATTTCAATAAAGCCTTCACCGCTGAGATATTTACGCGTCTCGAGAGCAACCTTACTCCGGAAAATGATTTTCTCCTTTACCGGATTACGCCGGATATCCAGATAACGATACTTCATCCTGAGTTCGTCACCGCCATCTGACTCATCCTCGATGGTAAAGGGAGGTACTTTCGATGCATTGAGAACAGAGAATGATTTCACGTCGATTTCAATATTACCCGTGGCGCGGTTTGGATTCTTATTGCTGCGTTCACGAACCAACCCTTCCGCCTGGATCACGAATTCCCGTCCGAGTTTACGCGCACGCATGCAGAGATCGGCATCGTCGTCCATATTGAAGACGAGTTGAGTGATACCATACCTGTCACGAAGATCAAGAAAAGTGAGGCCTCCGAAATCCCGTGTACTCTGTACCCATCCGCTGAGTGTGACGTTAGCGCCGGTATCATAAATACGGAGTGCGCCGCAATTGTGTGTTCTATACATAAAA
>DATDQA010000024.1:0-3388 GCA_035292505.1 Saprospiraceae bacterium
ATTCAAACTCGGCACCTGGGCTTTCACCAGGAATAAGTTTATGACCATGTTCTGCCATCAGTTCCATGTGTGTAATAAAACCTTCAAGCGCCTCGCAAAGCAATAATGCGTCTTCAGGCCGGACAAGCATGCGACTTTGCAACGCATACCTGATCTGACTGAGTGTGATATCCAGGATCATACTATTCCAGATCTCTATCGTCGGAAACTTGTAGTATGCCCTGAGTATCTCTTTAAGCAGTTTTGAAAGCCGTGCATCTTTTCTGGATTCTCCAAGATCGAAGCGTGTATGCTCACGAACCTTATCAGCCCAGATCGTCTGGCTATGAATAAAAAACTTGAAAGCCACGAGATCCGGAAACAAATGATCATGAATAAATGGCAATTCGATTCCCGTGTGCCAAATGCGGACTTCGGGTAGCGACCGCGCCATTTCAATCTGTGCATGAATATTCGCCAGGTACTCTGTGTAGTGATACGAGTTGTTTTGAAATGGAAATTCAAAACTCAGTACTGTCCCCGGCCTGATCAACGGATCGAGATGCAAATGATAGTGCGTCGCAAGCGTCACTACCTCATCGAAAGAGAGACAGACTTCACCCTGGATCTTTTTGTAGATCGCATGCTTTGACTTGCAAAGCACTTCTGCTACTTCATCGATCCAGCGTTTTGGGTTTTGTGCGCGTTGGCGGACGGTTTCGAATAATTGGTTTTGCAGGTCATTCAATGGTATTGTGGTAGTTTGATGTCAAGCCTTTACGTGCCCATCATCACAGGCATGACCAGCATCAGGACATCCTCCTTCTCTTTCTTCTCTCCAGGCAGCACAATGCCGGCACGTGTGGGTGTGGACAATTCCATCCGGATTTCTTCTGTATCAATAACGCTCAGCATTTCGATCAGGAACTTGCCATTGAAACCAATCGACATCGCATTTCCTGTGAATTTACAGGTCAGTTGTTCGGTGGCTTCATTGGAAAAGTCGAGATCCTGCGCTGAAATCGTAAGACTGCCATCATCGATGTTCAACACGACCTGGTTTGTGGTCTTATTCGCATAGATGGCAATCCGCTTCAGTGATTGCAGGAATTCGCTGCGATTGGCGGTCATCACATTCGGATTATCCTTCGGGATCACTGCATTATAGTCGGGATAGTTAGCATCAATAAGCCGGCACGCCATTCTGGTACCATCAAAAGAAAAGGACACATTGGTCTTACTATGATGTACGGTCACCTTTCCTTCACCTGGGAGGACGCCTTTCAAAAGACTCAATGCTTTCTTTGGAATAATAAAAGCGCCGGTACGCTCGGTGGAGATACCACCATAGATGCAGCGGACAAGTTTGTGTGCATCGGTAGCCACGAATGTCACTTTGTTGAAATCGATCTGCATATAGACGCCGGTCATTGCAATGCGCAAATCATCTGAACTCGTTGCAAAGAGGGTGCGGCTGAGGGCCCCTGCAATTTGTGTCGCATCGATCAGGACACCATGATCATTGTCGATCATTTCGATATCGGGAAAATCATCCGGGTTATCTCCTGCCAGCCTGTATTTCCCATAGGCTGATGTGATCTCAATGCCTCGTGTATTATCATCTACAGTCACTGTCACCGGTTGATCAGGCAACGCGCGTAAGGTATCCATCAGGATTTTTGCCGGCACCGCAATCTGGCCATCTTCATCAGAAGAGATTTGCATCTCCGTGATGACTGTGGTCTCAAGATTGGTAGCCGTGATCGTGAGCAGATTCCCCCGGAGTGTAAACAAAAAGTCCTCGAGAACCGGGAGAACCGGATTAGAACTGATAGCCCCTGCAGCTTTGCTGAGATGGTAGTACAGATCGTGAGACGACGCCTTAAATTTCATGTGCACGTATTACTTGTCAGGATGATGCAGGTTTTCTGGTGTAAAATCCCATGTGCGTTCTCCTGACGTTTTTTGATTTGCGGTAAAAATACACCTTCCGGTTGGAATCTATTTGATTAATCTTGCCCCTCCATTTTGCTTTTCGGGGTGGGAATACCCGTTCGACCGTCAGCCTTTTAACGAGGTCATTCGGGAAGGTTGTTGATCGAGCGAAATCTCACTCCTCAAATAGGAAATCCAGGAAATGAAGCGTGCACTCCGACTCCCGGCACATATCCCGATTCAGCCATCCCGGGCTATAACTTTGCAAGGTATTGAGCAGACGACCATTGCTTCTGATATCCCTGTATATCTCGTATCGGGCGGGAACGAGCCGGTCTTCAGGCTCGAAATGAGTTTTCGGGCCGGTAAACTTTTTGAGCGACACCATCACGCAGTCAGTGCGACCTCTGCTCTGATCACAGACGGTACGCATAGGATGTCTTCTTCTGTGCTTGCCGAAGCACTGGAATATTATGGAGCAACGGTAAGATGTTATGCTTCGCCAGATACCCTCACCTTTTCGGTGCATGCCATGTCGAAATTTGCCGCTCCAGTGTTGGAGATCGTCCGTGACATCCTCCTGGAACCCTCCTTCCCACAAGACGAATTCAGTCTGTATCAGAAGAAGAAAATCCAGCGGTACAAGATGGGCCAGATGCAAAACGAATACCTGGCAAATCGCGCCTTTTCTGAGCGTGTCTTTAGTTCAATGCACCCATATGGGTATACCAGTACACCTGATGACGTGATGGCACTGACCACAGCGCACCTAAGGGAACATCACCGGATGCTCGGACATACGTGTCTCGATGTGTTTCTTGCGGGAGATACACGGGATGGATTGCTGGAAAAAGTCGAATCATTACTCACAGGGCTGCCTGCCGGGGAAGAAAGAAATACCCCTGAAAATCGTCCGACACAGACAACAGGGAAATTGCATCTGTCCGGTCCACAACCTCACCAGGTCTCTGTCCGTATCGGCAAGCAAATCATCAGCAGAAGACATCGCGACTATCCGGGTTTGTTTTTATTGAATACTATCCTGGGCGGATATCATGGCTCTCGTCTTATCCGGAACCTGCGTGAAGAGAAGGGACTGACGTATAATGTGCAATCCAGTCTCGAGAGCCTCCTTGAATCCACATGCTTTGTGATAAGCACTGATGCCAATCTGGAGTCGCGTGAAAGAGTCGTCCAGGAAATCTATCGCGAGATCGGTCACCTGCGTACACGCACTGTAGGGAGCAGCGAGATGGAAATGGTAAAGAATTATATCTGTGGAAACTTTCTCATGCAGATCGATGGTCCGTTTAATGTTGTAGATACGATCAAACCTCTTGTGTTGCATAAATTACCGCTCACATATCTTGAAGAGTTCATTGCACAATTGCGTAAAGTATCCGCGAAGAAAGTGCAGAGTCTTGCTGAGGCCTATTTAAACCCGGAAGAAATGGTAGAAGTTGTTGTAGGGTAA
>DATDQA010000025.1:0-6797 GCA_035292505.1 Saprospiraceae bacterium
CATGCGCTGACCCAGTCAACGCATCAACATGAGGTCGGCCCAGCTGTGGCCCATACTTCCCCAAAACCAATGATTTGGCAAGAATACTGTCCTGTATGCCCTCAGAGAACGCTTCGAACTCCTCCAGGAAGGCAGGGTGAAACTCTACTCGCCAAACCATGCTCCAAATATAGCGTACAAATTATATAACCGTAAGATTATGAAATGGTTTCGCAGACTCAGAAAAAAGTCAGGTGAATGAGACCGTAAAAGACGCACAGCGCTGCTTTTGGAACAAGTGAAAGGTGCCTAAACCTTTTGCGAAGTTGCCGACCAAAGGCTCCAACCAAAGGTTGATCACCCTCTGGGTGAGATCTCCCTTTGGGAGGCAACTTCACACCGAACCGTATTCTCTAAAACTCCAGCTTCAGTACCTCATGCAGTTTGTAACTGTATTTTGTCCTAGACTCTGCGTAGCGTTCAATTTAGATTTGCCTGCCTGACGACAATTTCTCTATCAGACTCCATGCGAACGAAAGAAACGTCATACCTTTTCTTCCATGAGAACCCTGCTAATATTCCAACTCAGCATATGCGCAGTGCTATCAGCGCATAGCCAGTCATTCGGCCTTCCTGGTACATCATGGAAACATTGCCTCACCCCGGAGTTCTCTCCTCTCACGGAGCTGATCCATGTCGTAAGCGAGGAGAGCACCACTTTTCAAGGAAATGAATGCTATATACTGAGAGCAGAAGAATTCTGGAAGTTTGCCGGGGCGACGGTGGATTCTGTGATCATCTGCAATATTGGTGATCAGGTGTACTATGCTGAAGGAGATTCGCTGCATCTTGTATATGATTTCAGCGTACAGGCCGGTGGGAAGTATACGATGAGATTCCCGCTGGAACTCAATCCGGTATTTCCGGAATGGTTTCCTGAAGAATCATTGTATTGGGATATCCATGTCGATTCAGTGAAAACAGTTGAGATAGACGGCATCTCGCTTCGCAGACAATACATCCATTACTTTGATGAAAACCGTGAACATGCCATCTGGCTCGGCCGGTATGTCACTGAGCGCATCGGGTATCAGACCTGGATACTACCGTTTCTGAGTATTGACTGGGCAGAGTACAATCCGCATTGCCTGTTGCAAGAGTTCACTGATGCAGACATCCATGAGATAGATTCCATGAGCCACTGCCTTACCTCGGCTACCATCAGGATCGATGCGCATCATGATGTCCGGATCTGGCCGACTCCGTGTACAAATGAATTATATGTCGAAGCAGATACCGGGACTGAAATCCTGGATATGTGCCTGATGAGCCTGGATGCAGCTGTGATCGTCAGCTGTCTGACAGCGCGAATTGATGTCGCAGGAATACCTACCGGGATCTATATCCTCAAGCTTGTTCTACCTGAAGGGCTTGTTGTCAGGAAGATTATAAAGAAGTAGGGTCCTGTAGTGGAAATCTGTTATCAAACAGATAAATCCGGTCCAATTTCCCTAAGGAACATTTAATCCCCTTGCGCAGTGTGGTTAGCGCCACTACATTCGTCGTGCTACTAAATACAGCGAGCTTCTCAACCACTCCCCGTAGATAATTGCTTGCTGTTTGTTTTCGTAGAAATCAACTATTATTTATACTATGAGTTTACTTTCAATCCTTGGAAAAGGCCTGCAAACCATGATCGATGAAGCAATGACGCCAGAGTCATTCCGGATCGGTGAATCTTTTGAGATCTACGTGCGCGAAAGGCTGTTCATTCCTTCTTATTACGACCTTATCGAAAGAACCCACGACTACAGAGCCAACAATCACGACTATGTAGAAGCTTCGATGAAGCCGGATTTCACATTCCGCGATAGGTGGACCAAGCGCGAGTTCTATGTGGAAGCCAAGTTCAGATCAGGAGAGTACAATGGTAAGATCTGCTGGTGTAATGAAAGTCAATTGAAACGTTACCGGCTCTATGACCGTGAGAAACCAATGTTCGTGATCATCGGGATCGGAGAAAATCCAAAGAACCCTGAATTCCTTTCCCTGATTCCATTGCAGGAAGCTCGTTATCCTGGTTTGTTTCCATCGGTGATTGAAAGATTTGGGATTGATCTTGCAAAGCCTGTGCCGTCGAGGGTGCTATGGGGATGAAGGAATTCTCAATTCTCATCTGGACATCATCCAGTCAATCACAACATCCTTCTCAATTCCACCTACTGTATCCCGGTATTCGCGACGCAGCCTGATGTTACAACAATTGTCAAACTGGAGTAAGTCATAAACTCTGTTTGTATATGTTGGCATTGGAAACCCTGGATGAAATTGTGAAATGACAAGAATATCAGGGTCTTGTTCTACGACCCAAAGGAAGTCGTAATTAATAATGCCATAGTAAGTGCCTTTAGAATCTGAATCGAACTTGATCGCATGGGTGAACTCATCTATTTCCGGCGTGCCGCCTCCGGTAGGCGTTGATGTTACCGTTACTCCAAGATCCCAGTTGCCCCGGAGTCGGGCGTAGGGAGAATATTCTGGAACGACTTCCTTTGTGCATCCAAAGACTATGAAGACAATTAGGCTAAAAACCATGTGATATTTTCTCATGTCTTTCATTCTCTGGTCAATTTGAAATTGACGCGCGTGTACCTGAACGTGGACACTTCAATATAGTCATAAAGTATCCACAGAGTATCAGGCGACTCTGGCGTCAGGTATTTGTGCACGACTGTGCTGTAAAAATCACCGCTAGAACTGATGACTGTTGAAATCATAAGCGCATTGGCATGACATTGAATATACCATTCGAAATCACTTCCACTATCATAATAGCCTTCATGATCATCTAGAAATGTCATTTGAAATTGAGACGAAATATTCTCCAGAGTGTCAACATTTGGTCCGGGACCTGTGACAAGCTTGGAATAATTTGCGTTCCATGTCCCTCTCATATCAGGTGCCACACAAAAAGGGACTAGCTCCTCTTCGCAACCTGCTATGCACAGAATGCACAACAGCGCTGCAAAAAAAGAAAGCTGGTGTTGGTTTTTCATGAAGGTGAGCTTTGTTGAGCCAAAAATAGACGATTTGATCATTTGGACACTAGAAGATCTATTACTTAATCTTATACATCCAGGACTTCTTATTCTTTCTATGAACCAGAATAGTATCGTTCATCATGTACATTCCATTCCTTCCTTTTCCATTGAATGCATAGACATTCTGCCTCGCGATTAGATCCCGGATATAAATTGAGTTAAAGCCGGATACGTAATACAGCAAGTCAGTGGTTTCGTTGATGAAATACCCGTGACCTTTAATGGAATCGGCTAGCTCCATGTGTTTGAATACATAAGACATCATATTTGACAGTATGATGTATTCCCCGGTCTGGCTAATGTAATTCCGGCCATAGCTTGTGTAATTCGAGCCCGTGATGACATTGTTGTCACCCTTGAAGATGAGTTGTCCATCCGTTGCAAAGATGTTGAATTCCGGTGCCACCAGGCTACTGATCATGCATAAGGTCCTGTCCATGTTCAGGTCAAATTCAGGAACACTCATGGTTCTGTCAAGCGTGTATGAATTCACAAGTTCCTCGTCACTATCGAAGAAGAGAACCGCGACCAAATCACCCCCATGTGGATATCCAAGCGGAATGACAAATCCTCCATCATGAGTCTCTAACCATCCAATTGGTCCCATGCCATTGTGCTCCTCTTCAGATAGTGCATATCCGTTGGTATCAGTTCTTAGGGCATACCACTTCTCTTTATAGTTCACTGTAACAATGCGCTTGATCCGAGAGATAAGGCTCTTGCTTTTTTCGACAGGATTTGATCTTAAACTATAATTGTACTCACCGATATATTCTATCAACGGACATCCGATGACATTACCTGTCACCGAATCGATGGTGAAAGATGTTTCCATGGCATTAAACAGTACTCCGGACGATTCACCATGGACTTTGGTTTCGCCAGGCAACGATTCCGGAGGTGTTTTTTCTTTACCACAACCAAACATGATCGCCATCAGGCAAAGTAGGGTACCGTAAGCAAGGGTTCGCTTGAGATGAAAGCAAAAAGATTTAAAGTGTGAAGCTTGAAAACTCAAGATTGCTTTTGTTTCATCCTGACAAATATTGACTGTGTCGGCTCCGTTTTGACGCCAACTAATAAATTCTCTTCTCACTTACCAACTCCATACACCACTCCGATCATCGCTGTCGCGTGCTCAACAACTCCCGGAGCCTTGGATTCTTCAACTAATATGGTTACATCAAAGGCAAAGCGAAACTGGACTCTTTGGTTCAACTGATATATAAATCCAGCGCCCGGCATAATTGGCCGGACAAAATGCCTCTTCTCCGGCGAAATAGGGAAAGAGATCTCCATAATTTCAGCTCTGATCTTCTCCTGATGCCATCCTGTGAGACCTCCGCCTATTGATACCAAAGGCCTGAAATTCTTATTTCCAAATGATCGTGTTACAATTAAACCTGCTTCCCATAACTCCACCGATGTGGATGCTTCAGCGGCGAATGGAAAGCCCACACTATCTACAGGCACCATTATCTGGATAGCATGATGCTCGTGATTGACGTATCGGTATTGGAATCCTACCGACCAGTGTTTGGCGACATTGCGCTGAACAGTGAAGGTTAGAGGGTTGGCTTCATAGACGTTTCTGGCCATGGCATTACCTGGGAAGAATATATAGCCAATTTGATGTGCAAGCGCATCATATAAGCCATGTGAGATTGCTCCATCGATAATAGTAAACCGGTCAAAGCTGTTCCATTCAGCATGCGGATAGAGTGCCCATGAATTGCCAAAATGCAGGCCAAAGTGCCATGGGTGATCCCCATCGTCCTGTGCATGGAGATCAATGAAACTGGTAAGCAAGAATGCACTGGCAAAAAAGATGTGATGTTTCATAACAGGGAAGATAGTATGGATTTCATAGTGAGTGCCTTGCTGCACAACAGATGTGACAAACAAATTTGTTTAGCTGGTCTTTTTGTCGATGCTTCTATTGTAGGATGCCTGCTATACAGAGCTGTCATCAGGTCAAATCGGACAAGCGGCAGATACACAGGTAAATAGGTTAAAAGAAGATGTTGTAGCGAGATAGTTATTTCTGCCGGCAAATTCAAGTACCGGTGATCCTTCGGCTCGCATACTCGCGCAGGACAAGAATTGGTGACGCTGGCCATCAAATTCCTGAATCCTAAGTTCTACTCGAGAGATGCCAGCACTTAATAAACAGTTAGCTTCATCCTCTAAGTTCTGTACTTGATACTGCACAGATGATGGATATTTGACCGCAATCCGACAATATGAAAACAATTTTCTTCTTCCTTCTCCTCTCAATTTGCTTCACAACCGTCATTGGCCAGTCATATCAAATGAACTTCCTACCATTGAAGCCCAGATCCGGAGAGATCTTTGATCAAAGTTTGTATCCGTCCGATAGCTTCAGTGTACGAAGAATAGATCATCCGCTTGGAGAAACTATCGTCTCCGTGATTCTTTTACATCATGACTACATGGGGCCAGAGTACTACATCGGTGACGAAAACATCTTCTTCCAGATTTGGCTTGAGCAACGCAAGAATGGTGAGCTTTTACACAGCAGTTACTTTGGATTTGAGGAAGGTGAAAACTACTATCAGATCACAACAAAACCGATTCACCAGGACTATTATCTCTTTAACAGTCAACGTGAGTTCACTGGAACGTTATTTCTCATTGATAAGTCAGGGACATGGCACAAGATGACTGGTTGCTGTTTTTGTTTTGATCCAGAAGCGCAGGTGATCTACAGTTTCGTTCCGGAAGAATGCGGTGGTTGTACAATCGGAAAATTCAATCTTGAAACGCAAGAGATGATCGCAAGAGAATGGGATGGAAGAGGAGTTGCCTGGAGCGAATATACCCACAATATTTGGTCGAATCTGATTTTTGGTCAAGATGAAAGGATAGAATGGACGGTGAGGAAGGAGTGATGTTGGAAAGAAGGCTGCCAACTACGCAATGCTTCGTCGGCCGAAAAGGGCGAGGAGGAGGAAGAAAATTCGTGATTTTGCAAAGATTTAATTAAGGGAAGCTCTATTAACATTTAAATCAAATAGTAACAATTCATCTTAAGTTCAGCCGCCAATGAAATTGGATTTTACCTATTAAAATTCAATCAGAAGTAGGATTTTGCAATCCATGAATTCTTTTTAGTTCTGTTTTGGCTCTTTATTGAGCCTCTGAGCCTATTTTTTTTCTTTCTATCAAATGGGATAGCGCTTTCGTAATGTTTTCTTCAAGTAATTCGCTCGATCTATGTTGTAAACTAGATTGAACAACCCAATGTTAACTGCCGCTCGTTCCCAACCTATGCTTCTGATTTTGAGTCCACCCATTTTCTTCTTAATATGTCCAAACACATGTTCTACTCTCGCTCTGATTTTTGATTTCATCCGATTGCGATTTTGTTGTGTTTTGGTTAATGGCGCACTCCGTTTTCCTTTTTCATGAATACGACTTTTGATTCCTCGCCGTTTTAATTCTTTTTCTATTTCCTCCGATCTGTATGCACTATCCGCATATAGCTTCTGCCCTCGGTCACTTTTCTCTAACACATCTTCCAATGCCTGCGAATCATGTACGCTTGAAACGGTCGCTTGATACTTGTCTATCAGTTTGGATTTGCTGTCCACCTTGATATGATTCTTGTATCCAAAATACGCCTTCCCATGTCGTTTTACCCAAGTCGCATCTACATCTTTTTGTCTGACCTTATTTGGCTGGCTTTCCCATTCC
>DATDQA010000026.1:0-3870 GCA_035292505.1 Saprospiraceae bacterium
ACTGCTGCGTGCTTCAGATAGCCATTCATGTCTCCCTGTGATTTGCTGTACAGCATATCACCGAGTGTGCTGATCTTCTCTTTGAAGGGGACCTCAAGACTATTGATTTTCGCTTGTACCCTATGAAAGCCTTCTGAGTCATCCCGGTTTACAGTATTGTACAGATCGGATGTCAGGATACCTTCCAGGAGTCCGTTGACCGTTTCTTCTCCGGCCAATGCACTGAATGCCTTGCGGTTTTTGTAGAGCAACTCAAACGCATTGGATTGTGAAGATGGCCTCATCATCTGCAGGATCATCAGGTTGTCCTCTGTAACTAACTCATTATTGTCCAGAAGGTCAAAATAATTCCCGGCGGCATCAGAGACATCGATTCCGGCATTTAAGAGTTTGATGATATAGTTGTGGAGAAACTCCTTGTCATTCTTGTTTGCTTCGTACTCTCTGAGGAGTGAACCGATGCGTTTATCTGGTGACAACGCATCCTGACCAACAATGAGGAATTGATCGGCAGGAATTGCTCCAAGGTGCTTATGCAGGAGCTCACCTTCACCATCCACGAAGAGCAGGGTAGGATAGGCATTTACTTCAAACTCTTCTGCGAAAGTCAGACCTTCTCCTTTTTCCATATCGAGTTTCAGGTTGATGAAGTTTTTATTGTAAAACTCCCCGACGGCAGGTTCGGTAAAAACAGTATTTGACATCCACTTGCAGGGTCCGCACCATGTCGTATAGGCATCTACGAAGACGATCTTCCCCTCCTTTTTCGCTTGCTGCTTAACCTTTGTCCATTCTTCATGTTGAAAATTGATTTGTGCGCTGGTGAGAGTTGCGGTAGCAAGGAATACACTTAAAAGCAACAGATTTTTCATAGACAGATAATATATTGAAATGAGCTTGAGAAAATGATGTTGATGAACAGACTTACCGAGTATTTAGTGTATCTTGTTTGTAACAGAGCTGTAAAGGTAGTCATTGCATTCTTGAGAGAGCTGTTCATCGTCCAGCGATACACATGTATCGACGAATAGATACTTCTTTGCATGGACTTTTCAAGCAGAACTAGTGCATCCGGTCCCCGCGCAGTTCGAGCTGCCCCATGAGCTTTTTTTCAAAGTCAAGATACTCCTCCCATCGCCGCGATACTTTTTCCGGCTCACCATACAATCCTGCCAGATGCAGAAACATGCGGTAGTGACCGGCTTCCGATACCATAAAGCGATGATAGAAATCCCGTAATCCTTCTTCCTCCAGATGCAGTGAAAGTAAGCGGAATCGCTCACAACTCCTCGCTTCGATCAGCGCGCACACCAGCAACTTTTCTACAAGCCGATCTGTCCGACTTCCATCTTTCTTCTGAAACTGCAGGAGACCATTCACATACTCATCCTTACGCTGGAATCCCAATTTCAATCCACGGTCAGCAAGCTCTGCAATCACTGCACGAAAATGACCCCACTCCTCAGTCACAACCGGCGCAAGTGCTTCGACCAATTCTTCCTTATCAGGATATTGCTGTATTAAAGAGATACAAGACGTCGCGGCCTTCTGCTCACAATACGCATGATCCGTCAGTATCTCTTCGAGACTCTTTTCAGCAAGATTGACCCAACGCGGATCTGTTGGAAGTTTTAGGCCTAGCATCGATAAAATAATGAATGATGAGTGATGAGTGATGAGTGATTGGGGATGAATGATGAATGATGAATGATGAGTGATGAGTGATGAATGATTGTAGATGACTTAAACTCTATTTTGTGTCACAGCGAACTCAAAGATGATTACAAAAAATAACACGATCGCAATATAATGGCAGATGGAACTGAAGACTGCCAACTGAGAACTGCGACTGACCTATTGACTATTCTTAAAATCAAATATTCATATTTGAGTCCACTCCGAAAAGTCATCTTTTGCCCATGCTCACCCCTCAATCCCCTGAAGGGGAAGTCCACGCGCATTGAATTTCAATGTATTACGCGGGCGGCGGTTCTACCTTTAGGGGGTCAGGGGGCAGTGAAGCACTTTTCTGAGTAGACTCATATTTACCAATTTACTCATGTCATTATTGTGACCTGAGACAATCAAATTGATTAATCAGGAAATCGAGGTAGACAACATCATAATCTTCGAATCCCGTGCTCCACACGACCCGCAACTTATCCAACTCATGCTTGCTCAATACTTTCTCAGCCTCGCGGTCTATCAGATAGTTGCCTGTGTAGACAGTATTGCCAGTATAAGCATCGATTCTTCCGTGATCTGCAGGTGCATTGAAGAGGTTGATGAAGGTGCCGTCCATGAGTTTCAGTCTGAGCATGCTGTTATTCTCCAGGATACCGAAATTCTTTCGCGCATCGGGGCTGGCAATCTGGAACTCAAGACTCACGTATAGATTGTCTTCGATCTGCATCAAAGAGGCATAACAGGTAACCAGTTCCTGCTGACGGAAATAAGGACGCAGTTCTTCCTCTGTGTGCGTGAAGAGTAATTGTTTCTCAACTGCCATTGTCGCACGGGATGCTCCATTCGGTTGGGAAAGGACACATGGTACGGGTGCGCGCTTATAAGAATTGTCGTCGTCTGTTGATGTCGTGGAGGTTGCTATCGTGTTGCGCGGATTTGCGGCCTGTTTTGGCGTGGTAACCCTGGAATCAGGACGCGATGTGCCTGGTGACGCAAGGACAGGTGCTACTGTCTGTTTAGGTGATTCAGGCTTTGCAAAGTAGACATCATACCTGGCAATAAGTTTATTCATTGCCTTAGGTTTTTTCTGAACCGGAAGCTTAATCATCTCCTGCGTTTTGCTATTGAATTTCTCCATCCATTGCACATGCTTACGCGTATTTTTCACTGTCAGTGTAAATACCTCATAGTCATCTTCCAGGGCGGCAAGGATATCCGGTTCGATCAACTCGCGGTTGTCCTGTGCTTGATTGAGACGCGCTTCGGCATCGAATTTATCCTCCACTGATTTCGTGAGAGCCCTTCTGGCCTCATTTGTCTCAGTTGACACACGGTCGGCAAAGCGATTAGCCAGGGCAGAGATATCCGCATCCTCAGCAGGATTTATGGACGGCTTTTCAAAGAGCATTCCCTCTTTCTCTTCTGGCAACATGACGTCCTCTTTAGTCATGTTTTTATGCATCAGCACCGAATCCCCCCGCTCATAGTACCGCCAGGAGCCATCGGGATACACGACGATGCGTTCGCTCCGTGTATTGAGAATCACCTGCTGGCCGCTCGTCGCAAGCGAACTACCACAGAGGATGAGCACCAGTACAGGCAATTTCGGAGAAACATGAAGGAACAGGTATTTGAATACAAATAACATGTGGTAAAAATACATAGCACAATGGTATTCTTATTTTTGAGCCTCATTAAAGAGTTCTCCTAACAGGAATTCCAACTATGGTATTACTTGACGGTAACGAACTTTCAGCAAGGATCAAGGAAGAAATCCGGGCTGATGTGGATCAATTGATCCAAAGTGGTAGGCGACCACCTCATCTCGCAGCAGTGCTCGTAGGCGAGGATCCTGCCAGTCATTCTTATGTCGGCAACAAGGTCAAGAGTTGTGAGTTTGTAGGATATCAATCAACGCTGATCCATAAGGATGCGAGCCTCTCTCAGGATGCTCTCATGCAGATCATAGATGGTCTCAACAATGATCCCGAAGTCGATGGCTTCATTGTACAATTACCTCTTCCCAAACATCTTGATACGAATACAGTGACCATGGCCATCAGACCGGAAAAAGATGTGGATGGCTTTCATCCTGTGAACATCGGTCGCATGACGATAGGTCTGCCCGCATATCTGCCTGCGACGCCTTTCGGAATCTTGCAGATGCTGGAGCGCTACAATATC
>DATDQA010000027.1:0-4899 GCA_035292505.1 Saprospiraceae bacterium
CAATGGCAGCCCATGGCTGGTCGCCTCTTCTCAATGCTGACTGAGCAGCGAACCGGGTCCTCAGGCAAGTGCTTTGCAGTTAAGTTAATGAAACTTTGTGAGAAGGGAGGACATTGTTCTTACCTCTTCAACAGTCCAATCTGCGCGATTCCTTTTGGAGCGGTTTCCTTGGGAGAGGTCGATGGCGCCTTCTGTCCCAGGATGATCTAAGTCATCTTGCACAATATACCTTCGTCACTAGGTCGCTTTCGAAAAACAATCACCTTTGCCCTTTCATTAAAATCTCTATGTCATGTTTAGCTCAAATTTGATGCTCCGGCCCAACCTACACAATCGCACTTTTGATTGGATGGGTGATACCTATGGGCCCTTTATCGACGCTGGACATTTCCTAGGTCATAGTTCTTTGGGTACACCGTGGCGCAAGGAAATTCCACTTGCCAACATTAAGCATGCAGATGGGGAATCGATCTTTGAGATCGCAGTTCCGGGATTCTCAAAGGATGATATTACCGTCGCTTTTGTAAATGATGTCCTGACGATTTCCGGCCACAGAAATACAGAAACTGCTGATGATACAACTTATATTAGCAAGGAATTTGAAATGCGTCCGTTTGATGTCAAGTTTCGGATGCGTGTACCACTGGACCTGGAAAGCGTGAGGGCAGAATATACGAATGGCATGCTTCGCCTGTTTTTCAAGGAAGTTAAAGAAGCTAAGGAATCACAGGCGCGCCTGATCAATGTTTCATAAGATGACCAGAATGACTATCGTCTGTGGATTGCCGGGAACCGGTAAATCTACATTTGCCCTGGCATTAGCCGAGTCAATTGGTGCAGTGCACCTGAATACGGATCGCGTACGTCATGCCCTGGGCCGGCAAGGTCAGTACTCATTAGCATTGAAGTCTGCAATTTATGATAGTTTGCTCCTTCGCGCACGGGAGGCACTCAACGCAGGAAAGGATGTGGTTTTGGATGGGACCTTTTATAAAGAGAAATTGCGCCGGACTTTTATCCTCCTTGCGGAGGAACTCCAAGTGCCTGTTCATTGGATAGAAATGGTTGCATCAGAGAAGACCGTGCGCGAAAGAGTAAGCAAAACAAGGCCATATACAGAAGCTGATTATAGCGTGTACCAAAAAATCAAAAATGAATTTGACCCGCTTCCGCCTGGACGTCTTACTTTGGACTCTGATATTCTCAAGGTCGATGACATGGTAAGATTGGCGAAGGAATATATCCATGTGACCAACCTGGCTTATCAGTAACGTCTTTTTATGCAGATCGCGGAAATCAGGCAACTCCTGCAGTCGCTGCACGTCTCCGAAACTGAACTCATTGAAACACATATCTCCTGGGTTATTCTTTTGGATACTTATGCGTATAAGCTAAAGAGGCCGGTACGCTTTTCCTTTCTCGATTTTACAACACTTGACCTGCGTCACCAATATTGCATGCGGGAAGTGGAACTCAATCAAAGGCTAACCGAGGGCATCTATCTGGGAGTTGTTCCTGTGTATAAATCCAGTGACGCAATCACCATCGGCGAGAGCAAGGGTGAGATCATCGACTATGCCGTCAAAATGCGCCGGATGCCACAGGATCGGCAGATGGATATGATGCTGCGGAAGAATCAGGTCAGTAAAAGACACATTGAACAGATTGCGGAACGATTATCCGCATTTCATGCTTCTGCCAAAGTGCCATCACAACCACCTGATCCGGACGTGATGGTGGCTGATTTTACAGACCTGGGTAACTATGCTGCGGTGATGCGTTCCCGCTATGGTGCGTCCGGAGAACAGAGTATAAAAGATGCCATTATTCAAGCAACGGATTTCCTTCACTCGCATACCGCACGCATCCGGGAACGTCATGCGCTGGGCTTTGTGGTAGATGGACATGGTGATTTGCATTCAAAGAACATCTTTCTTCTTGATAAGCCTGTGATCTTCGATTGTATTGAATTCAATGATCATCTGCGTCATGTCGATGTACTGGATGAACTGGCCTTCTTTTGCCTTGACCTGGAGTTGTATGGAAAGAAAGATCTTGCCCTGTATTTTCTTGAGCACTATCTCGTGCGCTACCCGTGCATACTCACTGATGAAGACAGATTGTTATTCCGCTATTTTCTCTTGTATCGTGCGGGCGTCAAACTGAAAATAAACCTGATCAAAGCAACCGATCCGTCGCAGATTCTTGACCGTCAACTCCGCTGGGAAAATGTGAATGGATACTACAAGCTGTTTGAACAATACCGTGATCTTCTGAAGAAAGAAGCGCAAAGCATTTATCATTGACCTCTCCTATCTTCCAGATCTTCCAGACTTTCAGCCACCGCCAAATATACATCATCAGGAATGCCAACTTTCTTCACCAAGATGTATCTCTGGAAACTCAAAATAGTATAACACTCAGAACTTGTGGTGTGCTCGTTGAACTCTTCTCTCACCCTCTCACATTATTGTCTCACACTTTTTACTGCTTCGAATTTTGCCAACGGCGCTGCACTTCCACGGCTAAGTGTAAGGACTTTGTTATCCAGGATATAGGTGTCCACAGCTCTAAACATATTCAGGAACTGTTTTTCAATCGTTGTATCGGGGCATATTTTTGATGTTGGAATCATTTCAGTGAATGTGATCTGATTCCCCTGCAGGAATTTGTAATTGCCGGTGAATGTGTTGCACCATCCATACCCGTTTATTTGATTTATGTCTGCATCAAATCTGATATGTGCAGCACTGTGTTCCAGATATTTTCCCATGAGTTCGACGAGAGTCCAGCGCACACTTGCGAGCCTTGATTCTATTGTCTTCATCAGGACATATTGTTTTGAGAGATTACCTGTGATTTCTTTGCCATTCCTGTCAAGTTGAATGAGCATATGTTCACCTACCAGGTATTGCGAGGGTCCATCGTCAATTCCGCCCAGCAGGATGGTACTTCCTGCTTCATTCCAAGTGAAAGCGCCTGTATGCTGAAGTGCCTGCTCGTCCTTGCCGATATACCTCGTACTCAGTGTGTATTTCAGATTCCTGTTCAAGATCAGAATAGTTTCAATGCCTTCGCAATCTGCACATGGAAGTACACCTGTATAGGTCCCTTGCCAGTCGAGGGAGGTTTGACTGCTACCAGTGTGACCACTACCTGATTCAGCTTCGGTCTCGGGTTTGGGACTTTGGCAGTTTTGTACCAGGAATGCAAGACAAATAAGGAAGCAGATAATTCTCATACTATCGGATTTCATCAGACAAGATTTGACAACTTTTTCGAAAGTTGTCAAATCTAACTACAACCCACGCAAATATTCCTGTACATCATCCACCCTGAAATATGGAGAATCCTTTGCAAACTGCTGCAGGAGTGGAACGTGTCCCTGTCCATAAATAATAAAGATGCGGTCATCCGCTCTGTCAGTAATCTGGTGCAGATTTCCGAAGATCTTCAGGTTGCGATGATACCAGCTATTGATGAGGTCGATACCTGCATAATTATCGCCGCTGACGAGTGGGGCGAAGACGCGGAAGTAGAAGGCGTGACTAAGCGTATTAAGCTCAGGATCATTCATGTTGTACAACATCGAACCAATCGTACCTTCATTGAGCCACTTGTCCATTTGCGCGATCGCCATCTGGCCGATCACCGGAAGTTCCTGCATATAGGAACCGTATTTCGCAGGATTGGATGCAATGACTCCATTGAGACCGGAATCGTCCATATCGACTTGCACATCGATCGGGTAAATCATCTCATGTCCAAGTTGCTTTGCAAGACGGAAGCCAATTTGCTCTTCTTCTCTGTCTCTCAATACATACTCTCCGCGCAGGTAAGCCTTATATCTTTCTGTGACGATGCTATCTCCATAGCGCGCTTCGATGGCAATTTTCGTAGGGCGCCATAAGGCAAGGCGATCCACCACAGCCTGTATTTCCTCCTGGCGTTTGGGTACAAGGACATCATCCGCTTTGAGATTGAACATATCCTGGCCGGGATTACTCATGTGATAGGAACCCAGTATGAGAAGAGGAATCTCATTTGGCGCTTGAACAGATGTACTTAACTCCTGTGCCGCTGCAGAGACAGGATGATCGCGCAACATGTATTCAAGACTGACTTCCTTGTGCGTCCCATCTTTCTGACCTATCGCCAGGTAATGTATACACTTGTCTCCCAGACGTTGCAATGTGAGTCCATGAAAGTATACTGCGTCCTGCGTCATTTTCACGAGAGGAAAACTGACCAATTCATCTTTCTCCTCCCATCCCGTGAGGTCAGGATGAAAATGTTTCACCTTGTATGCGATGCTATTGCCTTCCGGCGCGAGGAGGAGGAGTTCATAAAAGTCCGGTCCTTCTTCATTCACGAGCCGAAAGGTGCCGACCATTGTACCACCAAGGACGGGATTCCAGGTCTCTTCCACGTCACCTCCAAAACCCTTACCCTCCCATCGACCTGTGAGCCAGGCGAAATCCTCAATTGAGGCCGTTGCTGCATTTTCCGGTTTGTCGAGAGCAAGTGTATGCTCGGTGAGTTTGGATTGACTGAAGAGTGCGCCGGTGTGTATGATCAGGTACAATACCAATGTAAAGATGGAATGCTTCATACTTCCAGATTGAATTATCTAAAAAACAAGATAAGGTATTCATTCGCTGCTTTGGGGTACAGACGCAAGGGCTATCTTGATTATCTTTGAGGAAGAGATCAAATCGATAATAACCATGAATATAAAAGCAATGTCACGAGCAGAGAAAAAGGCGTTCCTGAGAACCCTTTATCTCAATGACTATGGAATAGTGCGGGAAGTAATTGAAGAAATAGCTGCGGAATTGGCATCCTCAAATGACTTGAGTATTCCGGATAATGAGAAGAAAGAAATAGAGCAAATAGTAG
>DATDQA010000028.1:0-10805 GCA_035292505.1 Saprospiraceae bacterium
AGGCAGGCGCAATCCCTTTGTGTCCTTCGTGTTTAGATAAATTTACCTGGTTCGTCGAATAATTATGCCGCCCGGCAGACCTCATTGATACTTTTGCCCCCTCGTAAACGTCAAAAACCTTACTATGAAAAAACTATTTCTTTTCCATGCACTCGTTTGTTCTGTTTTGATACCTGGTTTCTCCCAAAATGCCGGAAACATCTCAGGTAGAGTCCTTTCGGATGATGGCCTGCCGATCGCGTTTGCGACTATCATCCTGTACAATGCCGTAGATTCTGTCATGGCCAAAGCCAATAGCTCACAGAACGACGGCACATTCGCACTCATCGGTGTGAACTCAGGTACATATTTCCTCGAAGTCACTTATGTCGGTTTTGCGAAACATACCGGTGATGTATTCAGCTATACTGCTCCCGGGAATACACAAGTTGCAAATATCATCTTACATGCAACATCCGAGCAGCTTGATGAAGTTGTCGTTGTCAGCACACGTCCGATCGTGGAAGTACATCCGGATAAAACAGTGTTTAATGTCCAGGGTAGCGTGAACGCAACCGGAAACACTGCTCTCGAACTATTACGTAAATCTCCGGGTGTCGTCGTAGACAACAATGAGAATGTCATCCTGGCCGGAAAAAGCGGTGTCAAAATTTATATCGATGGGAAACCTTCACCCCTGAGTTCTGAAGATCTCGCCAACTACCTCAAGACGATGCAGTCGACAGAAATTGATGCGATTGAGATCATCACCAATCCCTCGGCAAAGTACGAGGCGGAAGGGAATGCGGGAATCATCAATCTGCGTCTCGTCAAGGACAAGAGCCTCGGTGCCAACGGTGCTTTGAATCTGGGGTATCGCTATGGCAAGAGCTCCAAGTACAATGCCTCCGGTAATTTTAATTACCGTAATCAGGGCTCGAATGTCTTCGGGAGTTATGGCTTCAATACCGGCGATCACTTCAATAATTTCAGCCTCGTACGCGAACTGAACGACATCAACTATGATCAGATCAATAACATGATCAACTCAAATACGTCGCACAATTTCAAATTCGGGACAGATTTTTTCCTCAATAAGAAAAGCACGCTGGGATTTCTGGTGAATGGAAATATCAATAATAATGAGAATCACGGCCGCAGCAATACCGACATAGGCCCTGTCGGTGGTGGAGTCGAGAGTATCCTCGCTGCTTCGAATGACGTCAATGGCGATCGCAATAATTGGAATTTCAACCTGAACTATGCCTGGCGTGGTGCAAACAGCGCGACCTGGAACATCGATGCGGATCATGGACGCTTTCGCAATGATGCCGAATCCCTGCAACCAAATATGTATATCGATGCTGCAACCGGTGACATCACTTCCGAACGTACATTCACAGCACTTACCCCAACCGAAATCGACATCTATACCCTGAAATTTGATCATGAGCGACAGGTACTCAAAGGAAATCTGGGATTTGGTGCAAAATTTTCTCTCGTCAATACTGACAATACGTATGACTTCTTTGATATCATCGACGACAGCCCGGTGCTCAACATTGACCGGAGCAACAACTTCGTCTTTGAAGAGAATATCAATGCCGCCTATACGAGCTATCAACGACCGCTCAGTGAGAAATGGAATCTGATGCTCGGAGTAAGAGTCGAAAACACACACTCGACCGGCACCCTGACGAGTCAAAAACCCGGAGCCAACGATATCGTAGAACGGGATTATACGGACGTCTTCCCGAGTGCAGGCCTGACTTACCAGGTGAATCAAAAGCATAGTCTGCGATTAAACTTCAGCAGGAGAATCGATCGTCCAAGCTATCAGGATCTGAATCCCTTTGAATTCAAACTCGACGAATTATCCTTCATGAAAGGGAATGCCTTCCTCAATCCACAATATTCGAACTCTCTTTCACTAACACATACATTCAATTACAGGTTGAATACCTCGTTGAGCTTTACACAGACTAAGGATATGTTTACCCGGATCACAGAAGCGTTGGACGATACGACCTCTGTGCTCACGTTTGTGAACCTTGCAAAGCAGACAAATCTCGCTCTCACGGTGAGCTATCCGTTTGAAGTCAACAAATGGTGGAGCGTATATGGGAATATCACCGGTTATCGCATGCACAACGAAGCAGACATCGACGGGGATATCATCGACCTTGATGCAAACGTATTGAGCTTCTATGCGCAGAATACATTCCTTCTGCCGCAGGGCATGAAACTTGAACTCTCAGGATGGTATAACTCACCTGGTCTCTGGGAAGGAAACTGGACGACGAATTCTATGTATTCTATCGATGCCGGTATACAAAAGTCCTTGTTGAAAGATGCTGCGACCTTGAAAATCTCGTTGTCTGACATCTTTAATACTCAACGGTGGAGTGGAGAGAGTGACTTCGGCGAGCTGCGCATGCATGGTGGTGGGAGTTGGGAGAGTCGTCAGATCCGATTCAACTTTACATACCTCATCGGAAATAAACAAGTGAAAGGAGCCCGTCAGCGGCAGACGGGGCTGGAAGAAGAGCAGGGAAGGATCAAGACGGACAACTAAGAACAGGTAAAGCCGGTAAAACCGGTAAAGCAGGTAAAGCCGGATAAGAAGACAAAAAAGCGAAATTCAAGAAGTAGGGATGGCCTGTGTGTCCGCCCTCTTTATTTCACATAGAGCCGGGGAAATCCGCCTTCGCATGCTTCGGCGGACAAGTCGGGGAAATCCGCCTTCGCATGCTTCGGCGGACAAGTCGGGGAAATCCAGAAATAACGTTCGCCCATTGATCCGTTGATCCGTTCGCCCCTTGATCCCTTGATCCCTTGATCCCTTGATCCCTTGATCCCTTTGATCCCTTGATCCCTTGATCCCTCTTCGACCGCCGTCCGCGAGCGCCGTAGGCTACTCTGTGGAGGCGCTAGCCAAAGGCGAAGGAGGTTGATCCCTGACAAAAGGCGACAAATTAACTTCATTTAACCTTGTTCCCGGACATGAGACGGAAATAATCACAATTTTTGTTACGTCAAAATCATTAGTCAGAAAACAATTATCGCGATGAAACGTAAAGAATTCCTGAGAGGCCTCGGTATCGCTGGCGCCGGATCCGTCCTGATACAAAGTGTTGCAACATCTGCACATACCATGAAAAAATCGACGGTGCCTCCAAATGCCTGCACCTTGATACCCAGCGAAACTGCAGGACCCTTTCCCCTTGATCTCACTGACAATAACTTCTACTTCCGTCAGGATGTCCGGGAGGATCGGACAGGTACAGAGCATCATGTCATGATGCGCATCATCGGCACAGACAATTGCGGACCGATGGCGAATGTGCGTGTCAATATCTGGCATTGCGACAGGATCGGTAACTACTCAGGCTATGGTACTGAAGTAGGCAAGACATACTTGCGTGGCTACCAGATTACTGATTCAAATGGTGAGGTGGAATTCATCACCATCTTTCCGGGATGGTACAACGGAAGGATAGCACATATTCACTTCCAGGTGTTTGTGAGTTCTGTTTATGCGGCAATCTCGCAGTTCACCTATCCGATTGCAGAGAAGAATGCGATTTATGCCGAGAATCCAACGATCTATACAAAAGGAGCGGATCCTTTATCTTTCAATCAGGATGGTGTCTTTGCTGATGGGTATGCATTGCAGTTGACGACACTTACACCGAATACTGATACAGGTGGAAATGATAGTTTCCTCGAAGTCTCTATTGAAGGGACCGGGACAACAGGTTTGCGTGATATCGAGCCGGAGACAGGAGGACAATTCAAGCTCTTTGCAAACAATCCCAATCCATTCAGCAGTGTAACGACAATCCCGTTCACGTTGAACAACGCAGCACATGTGAAGATCGAGCTCTATGATCTCAATGGAAAAAAAGTCTTAGAGCTCATCAACGCACGGATGACTTCAGGTGCACACAACGTTGTATTGAACCGAGGCACGAATGGAATCACCTTGTCACCGGGAAGCTATGCCTATAAGATTACGACAGAGAATAGCAATGGCGTATTCAGGCAGGCAAAACTTCTAACTCTCGTTTAGTTCAATGTTCAATGTTCCATGTTCAACGTTCAACGTTAAGTTAGAAATTCATCATTTAATAGTGATGTGCTTCGCACTTCAACAATTTGTTAGAATCAAAGGAACCGAGAGGGCCTTTGAAGTCAGAGCTAATCAGGTATTCGATAATACGATGAATTTTTCCCGAAATAAACTCACACTCCTGTTTAAGAGTGATATAATCCTGCTCAACGATGAATTTAAGATCAAAGCAACGGTAAATCTGGGATCGCAGTTCACCGCAACTCCCTTTTGCATAGGCAAGGAAGGATCTGAATTCACCATTACTACCTCGTTCAAATCCTTCTGCAATATTGTCCATTATTGATCCTGAAGAACCATACATCTGATCTTTCAGCGCAAAGTGCTTGTTTATAGGAGTACTTTGTATTAATTCATGAATTTTTATACTCAGGACGCGAGCCATTTGCCATGCCTCGATATCCTCGAATCTTTTCCAGGTCATGTTGTGGGACATTTTGGTTTACATTGCTAATCTAAAATATTTCACAAAAACATGGAACATTAAACATTAAATTCTATTCCCCATTTTTGTTTTATGAAAAGCCTGAATTCATGTGTGATATGGTTGTGCATGATGATTGGCGGTGCTTTCACTCTTCCTGCCCAAACATTACCTCCCGGCCCGCAAGTACTCACCTTTTTCTCCGACCTGGACGATACGGAGCAACCCTATAGTGTTTATATCCCTCAGAACTATGATGAGACAAAAAAGTATCCGCTCGTCGTCATGTTGCATGGCGCCGGATCCAATCATCGTCTTGCCTTGAGGAGGGTGTTTGGGAAAAGTAATTTCGCAGACGAGACTGATGTGGAAGCGAGCAGGTACTTTCCGGAGTGGAAAGATGTCGGGTATATCGTTGTTGCGCCTTATGCACGAGGTACAGCGGGATATCAGGGTTTCGTTGAGAAGGATGTGCTCGATATGCTTGCGGACGTGAAGCACAGATTTACCATCGATGAAAATCGCATGTATCTCACAGGTCTGTCGATGGGAGGAGGAGGTACGCTTTGGATCGGACTCAGTCATCCGGATCTGTGGGCGGCAATCGCACCTGTATGTCCTGCACTACCACCTGGAACGGAGGCACTTGCTCCAAATGCGTTGAATATGGCGGTACAATTCGTCCATGGTGATGCCGATCCGACCGTACCGGTGTCCATTTCCCGTGATTGGGTTGCGAAACTGAAAACTATGGACTCTCCTGTTGTGGATTATCTCGAGTTGCCTGGCGTGAACCATTGGAGCTGGGTGGGAGCATATGAAGATGGCCGCATCTTTGATTGGTTTTCAAAATTCACGCGTAATCCATTTCCGGATCGGGTACGACATGTATCGTATGATCTGAAACATGGAAAGTCGTATTGGGTGAGGATGGATGAGAAGAGTCCGGGAGAAGTTGCTCTCATCGATGCCGTAATTTCTGATATGAATAATACGGTAGAGATCAAAACCAGTAACCTGACGGCATTTACACTTCTTCTGGAAGATCACCCAAAGGTCTCTGCCAAACATCCACTACAAATTTCGATCAATGGACAACTGCTCTCCAATGTGCCATTAAGAGACATATCGTTTTCTTTTTCACCAATGGAACTGCAATGGTTTAGTCGTCAATCCGCACAGAACACAAGGCACAAACGAATCGGCCTGGAAGGCCCGATCGAGGACGCCTTTGCATCACGCCATATTTATGTCTATGGTACCGCCGATAATCCAACACCAGATATATGGAAAGCAAGGTTGGATACTGTTTTGAAAGCGGCTGACTGGTCCGCATATCGGGGTGAATTTCTCGGCAGGGTAAAATTTTATCCAAGAGTTCTGGCGGACAGGGAATTGAGGAAGAGTGATTATGAAAGCGCGAACCTCATCCTGTTTGGCACGGCTGAATCAAACCGCGTCATTGCCGAATATGCCAGTGAACTACCCTTGCATCTCAATCCGGAAGCAGCGAAGGAATATGGCTTGACCTATATTTTTCCCAACATCTACAGTCATTATGTTGTAGTGAGTTCCGGTCTTCCCTGGTGGCGTGCAAGGGACAATAGTGGTTGGCGTTATTTCCCGGAAGTGCATACATCGCTCAGTTCATTTCAGGATTTTATTCTGTTTAAGCGCGATAAGACTATGATAGCTGAAGGCTACTTTTCGCATGATTGGAAGCTTACTGCGGAGATGAAGACTCTCTTGATGGATTCGGGAGTTGTGAGGTAATGTTTCATGTTTGACGTTTGATGTTTAATGTTTATGGCATGTCACATGACACAGGTTACACAGTTACACATTTAAACAATCAGTACGCCATCTTATCCTCTTTTAACCTCCAACTCTCAAATACCTTCATTGCTTCATCACGCATGATCTGCTCCATGACAATTGAGCGTTGATCCGGCGACAGAGCTATCTCGTTGTAAATAAACTCATCATCGAATCCGATCAGCGCTGCATCATGACGGGTGCAGGCATAATACACTTTCTTCGGCCTTGCCCAGTAGATCGCACCAAGGCACATCGGGCAGGGTTCGCAGGAGGCATAGATCTCACAGTCATCCAGTTGAAATGAACCGAGACGTAGACATGCTTCACGGATGGCGACAATCTCGGCATGAGCGGTGGGGTCGTTTGTTATGGTGACTCTGTTATTTCCCCTTCCGATAATCAAGCCGTCTTGGACGATGATACAGCCAAAGGGGCCGCCATTATTTTGTTGCATGCCCTGCATTGCGAGGGTGATGGCTTCGCGCATAAGGTTATTCTTTGTAAGTATGGACATAAGAAGTCAAAATGTAAAATAATAAATGTAAAATGTAAAAGTAGATAACAAGCACAGACTTTTACATTTTGCCTTTTGCATTTTACATTTTACCTTTAATTTTTTAATTATGTTACGCCAGATCATCCTCTTCATACTTGCTCACAAGTGCCTTCGGTGCAACGGTGCAATACGCTGTTGTGAGAATATCCGTGAGGATTTCCTTATTCACTTTGCCGAGTTCGACAAACGTCCAGCCTTGCTTGCCCCATTTGTTCGGAACCATGTGGATCATAGCAGGATCGATTGCACAGTAAATAGACTGATCGATTTCCGTGAGCTTCATACAGGCCCGGTTGTGCTGTGTGTCCAGGGTACTGAAGATCTTCTTCCGCACCCGAAAGGATGTCTTTTCAAAATGCGGAAGCTCTTCGACTTCAGCAAAGGACAAGGCGAGCTTTCGGAATACTTCTATTGAAATCATATTATGATACCTGTTGGTGTGTTTAAGTCAAAATGCAAAATGTAAAAGTGAAATCCAAGCTCGTGGTCACTTTTGTTTTTTGTCTTTTGCAGTTACCTGCCTTCTGTTGGGCAGGCATTTTGACCTTTTCCTTCTCACAAGTTGCCGTATTTTGGCAAAGAAATTACAAAAGATTCTAAGATATCAAATTCAAATCAATGGCCACTCGCATCTTCATACTACTTAATCTTTTTCTGATCTTAAGTTGTGTTAGTGAAACTTCCCAGGATCCGAATAAGCTCATCGTAAATACCTGGAAACTGACCGAGTTCACTCCCGCTCCGCAATTCACAATGCCGGATTCCGTGAGACAGGAAATCATTGCGAAGACAGTAGTGGAGTTTGCAGCTGACAAAAAGTTCAAACAGACGGGAATTGGCAGGACACATACCGGTACATACAACATCAGTAAGGATGGTAAACAGATCACTTACTATCACGACCAGAAAGATGTCCCATTTACAGAGACTGTTCTCGAACTTACAAGCAAGCGGATGTCGGTGGTGGATCAGAATGGGAACAGGATGGTGAGAAAGAATTAATAGAGGCGAAGGCGAAGGCTGAGGAAATCCACGATCATTATTTGGGACTTCTATCACTCATCATCACAAGAATGAACACCCAATAAGCCGGAGAAGCAGGTGAAATCGGGAAAACCGGGGAAAGCGAAAAAAATTCGGTAAAACCGGAGAAATCGAATTTGAGTTTTCTCTCACCTTCTCACCTTCTCGCTATCTCACGTTCTCTCACTCACTTCGCAATGACTCCACAGGATTCGCCAATGCAGCTTTCAAACTTTGAGCACTGATCGTAAGAAATGCAATAGTAATCGACAATACACCAGCGGCTGCAAAAATCCACCACGAGATATTGATTCGATAGGCAAAATTGTCGAGCCATTGATGCATAAACCACCAGGCGAGGGGAGAAGCAAGAACAAGTGCAATGATCACCAGCCTGAGAAAATCTCTCGACATCAGACCAATAATACTTGCCGTGGAAGCTCCAAGCACCTTACGAACGCCGATTTCCTTTACACGTTGCTGTGCGACGAACGCTGCTAATCCAAATAATCCAAGACATGCAATGAAGATGGCGAGAATTGCAAATCCAATAAAAACGCGACCCTGCCGCTGCTCTGCTTCGTACAACCTCGCGTAGTCATCGTCAATGAAGTGATAGTCAAAAGGCATATTGGGGATAAATTTCTGCCATGTCGATTTCAAATGCGCAACACCTTCCTGTAGCCGATTGCCATCGAGTTGTATCGAGAGAAAGTTAAAGAAAGTGCTGTCTCGTGGGATAAAAACGATCATCGGTAAAATATCCTGGTGCAATGATTCGAAATTGAAATCTTTCAGGACGCCGATGATATGGGCATCACGACCGCCGTATTGAATGCGTTTGCCTATAGCCTCTTCACTTGTCTTCCAGCCAATCCGTCGCACTGCGGCTTCATTCAGAATAAAGGATTCAAAGCGATCAGCACCCTGGTCCTCCCTGAAGTTGCGCCCTGCTGCTATCTCCAGACTATACGTAGGGATAAAGCGATGATCAATGGTTACAAACTTCAGATCGACACCACTCTGATCTAAAGAATCACTTTCCAATTGCACTTTTGCCGATCCAAAACTATCCAGGAGTCTGCCCGAGGGAATACGTGTACTGCGTGTGATATTCTTGACTGCAGGATTTGACAGCATCTGAGTTCTGAACGCCTCGTACTGTGGTGCAAGTGATGAATAGAAATTCACCGCAGCGACATGATCTTTTGCAAGGCCCAGTTCCTTATTCTGCATAAATGTGAGCTGGCGAAAGACGACAAGAACGGCAATGATCAGCGTCACTGAGATTGCAAACTGACTTACCACAAGCGTTTTACGCAAAAGACTTGATCCTGTGGTGACTCCGCCCGAGGAGGATTTCAGAGTTTTTAATGGAGAAAGAGAAGAAAGAAAGAAGGCAGGGTATGCCCCGGCAAGAATACCAGTGAGTACAGCCAATGTAAGAATGATGAGAGGCAGCATCCACAACCAGGTACTTTGTATCTGCATTTGTTGTCCCATCACCTGGTTGACAAAGGGTAATGCGATACGTGTCAACAACACCGCAAGGAGCGTAGCACCGATAGCAAGTAATACTGATTCGCTGAGAAACTGACCGATAATCTCTTTGCGAAAGGCACCGACAACCTTACGCACGCCGATTTCCTTTGCCCTCGTAACAGAGCGGGCTGTCGACAGATTCATATAATTGATACAGGCGATGAGCAAGACAAAGACTGCGATGATGCTGAAGATCCAGACACGCTTGATATCACCATTTGCTTCAAACTCGGTATCGAGATGACTGCGTAGATGGATATCTGTAAGTGGCATGAGATGCAGGCTTGTCCGCGTGCTGGCTTTTACCCCATTTAAATAATAACCGGCCATGTTCTTATCAATGAAAGCGGGAAATTGCGCCTCCAGTTTTTCAATGGGATAATCTTTGGGAAGCAAAAGGTATGTTGAGAAAGAGTTATTGCCAAAGTTTGTGCGAAGTTGTTCTTCTCCATAGAAATTCGTATCACGCATCGTTGCGAAGGACGCGAGGATCTCAGGATGCATATGCGAGTTGTAGGGAAAATCTTTATAAATACCTGTGATTTTAAAATCGGCCCTGCTATCAAATTTCATCGTCTGTCCGATCGGATCCTGGTCCAAATAGTTTTTTCCGAAATATTTCTTCGCGGTCGATTCACTCAGGATCATGGATAATGGATCATTGAGCGCTGTAGCAGGATCTCCTGCGATCATAGGAATGTCGAAGATTTTGAACAGGTTCGGTTCAGCGGCGTAAAACTGATCTTCGATATAGAGCTGATCTCCATGCCGGAATGTGGCTGTATATGAAAATAATCGTGTCGCTTCTTCGATATCAGGGAAATCATTCTTGAGCAATGGGGCAAAAGGGGGTGCAAGATGACCAAGATACAGTTGCATCGAGCCGTCTTTATTCGTGAACTTTCTGCTTACCCGCCAGATGCGATCCGCATTCGTGTGATAGGTATCAAAGCTGAGTTCATTGGCGATATACAATCCGATCAACAGGCAACAAGTGATGCCAATGGTAAGTCCAAACAGATTAATAAAGCTGTAGCCTTTGTTATGCGTGAGATTGCGGAACGCGATTTTGAAGTAGTTCTTTAGCATTAAAGTTCAATATTTAAAGTCTACAGTCCTCAGTCTACTGCCGAATGAAGACTGAGAACTGCCAATTGCAGGCTGCCGACTATTCATTTCTTAGTCTTTCCACCGGATCAGCACTCACCGCCTTCAGTGCATGATAACCCGTCGTCGCCAGTGCAATGAGTAACACCATCACAAATGCAAGCGCATAGAGCCAATAATTCATTTCACTATGATATGCAAATGTCCCGAGCCATCTGTGCATA
>DATDQA010000029.1:0-4347 GCA_035292505.1 Saprospiraceae bacterium
TTGCTTCATCAGGATCAGGAATCGTGATTCTTGAATATTGCTCGCGACCATTTCTGTCGGTTTGCGCCGATAAGAATAACGCGCAATGCAGGATTGCCAGCAGGAGGTGTGTTTTCATTTGAGACCTTATTACTACAAACATCCATCAGGAGGCCACGTGGCTCTGATGGCTGGCCCCAAACATAACAAATAGTTGTTATATGTTATATACTTAAGGTGAGAAATCTAATTAGAAAGGTAAGGTGGTGTGGGTATAATCGTTATTCCAGGTTGTGCAACGTGGACATCCAGGGGTGAATTTCATCAGGCAGAAATTATCCGTTCGAACGGTTCAAACGGTTAAAACGGTTAAACGGTTCAAACGGTTAAGCGATCCATCCACTGTTTGTCTTGATAACCAATGAGTTAAATGGGGTTCAAAACGGTTAAGTGATCTGTCATTGT
This sequence comes from Saprospiraceae bacterium, assembly GCA_035292505.1. GTDB lineage: Bacteria > Bacteroidota > Bacteroidia > Chitinophagales > Saprospiraceae > DATDQA01. Next base: position 445 of record DATDQA010000029.1, read on the forward strand.
TTCCTGATAACCAATGAGGTACATGTAAATTATGAACCCTCACATAGTTTCCGTTCAAAGGGTTAAAACGGTTTATACGGATCGAACGGTTAAGTGACTATCAAAACATATCTCCAGATAACCAAAGCCATATAATTGATTATGAGTTCGACGCTTGTCCTGGCTGGCATAGGCAAGGCTATAACGTTTCTCAGAAGTTGTAAACCGGGCCATGCGTCGAAAGAATCAATTTCAAAATTTCAGCCGGATATTATCATTCTGCAGAAGCTGTTAATGTTATCCGGAACAGCACCGAAAGATGGTTCTCTTTATCTCACTTTAGTCATAGCACTAATTGTTGGCACCATAATAGGCTGCTCCCAATAAGGCGGTTTTGGGATTTAAAATAACATTTACAGGAATCTTTTCCAGTAAATAATGCAGTCGCCCGATTTCACAAAATGAAGCATAGAACATGTTGTTCTCGAATAAAGATACGATCTGAGGTGCGATACCTCCACCAATAAATAAACCACCGGTTGCTTTAAATTTTAACACGAGATTGGACGACTCATATGCCAGGTAGCGAATGAAATGCCGCATCGTTTCTTGACAAAGTTCACTATGTGACACATTCTGACTAATCACTCCAGGGGCTTCGTCATTTTCAAACTTTTCCTTCAACCATGCAGGTTCTTCCCTCTTTTTTACATCCCGAAGAAACTGATAGATGTTGACAATTCCGGGGCCGCTAACTATTCTTTCCCAACTTACATGACTCAATGTCTTTTGGAGAAACGTGAGCAGCTCGAAATCAAATGCTGTCCGGGAGGCAAAATCGCAATGCCCGCCTTCTGTTGCAAAAGGATGATACGCAACCCCATCCCAGTAGAGCCCTGCCTCACCCAAGCCTGTTCCGGGGGCAATCACCGCCGCGTTGCCGCCGGCAACATCCCCGCCTTTATGGATCACTGCAATATCTTTTTGCTCCAGCATGGTGAGTCCATACGCTGTAGCCTCCAGGTCATTGAGGAGAAGAACTTTCTGCGCACCGAAATGACGGGATATCTCATCCTGGTCTATGATCTCCCAGTCAATGTTGGAAAGTTTGATTCGTCCATTCAGCACAGGACCGGCTACGCCAAAACACATCTTATCAGGAAGTGGATGCGCTATCAGGAATTCTTCAATGATCTGAATGATATTCCTGTACTCTTTTGAACTGAATCTTTCCTCATACAAGAGAGTCAGGATATTCTTCTCATAGCTGAAGAGTGCAAGATTTGTCTTAGTGGCACCCACATCACCTGCAAGTATAATGCTCTTCTCTCCGAGTACCTTACTTTCCTTTCCTGTATAAACCGGCAGTACCACAATGAATAAATTGAGTAGTGTCGCATTTTACTTGTCGTCCACAAAAGACACCCGTTCGACCATCTGCTATCCCGTGATCGGCAAATGAGGTGACATTAATGATGATACGCACACCCAGCATACCAATATCTGCCTGGAGTTGTACCCCTACTAGTGCCATTTAGTTTTTTCGGTGAACGCGAGACTATTCGTCTTTACTTGAACAACGTAATATTCCCCTTCTTGAAAAACGGCTTGTTTGGAATACAGACGACTCTCAGGTAATACCCGAAGACATCAGGCGCCAATTCTTCGCCTTGGTAAGTACCATCCCAAACATTACTTTGATTAAAGGAAACAAAAACTTCCTCACCCCATCGATTGTAGATGTGCAATTCCAACTGATCAATGAAGTTGCCGTACACCTCTAACACATCGTTGTCGCCATCTCCATTCGGACTAAAGGCATCTGGAAGAAACACAGTATCATCGTTGCAATCAGGATTGAGCACAGTAAGGGCCTGCGTCTGACCGATAAGCTCACAACCATCGGGGTTTGTCACTGTCACACTATAGACATACGTTCCTTCCGATGAGGGATTCGCAGTGATTTCCGGAGTTGTTGTACTTCCTTCAATACCTTCGCCGCTCCATTGGAAATCCAGGGTAGGGTCCTGGTTTGTTGAGATATGGAAAACTTTATCACCAAGAATAATAGTATCCTCATCAACAAAGATGATCAGTGAATCCGGCACGAACCAACTCACATTGACTGTGACACAAAGATTTGTTTCACATCCATAGTTTTCATTCACGATATGTGCACAGTATTCTGTTGTTTCCATTGGCATCACCTCAGGAGAGGAAGTATTCGCACCGCTAACGATTGTCTCCACCGGCGTCCAACTAAAGCTCAAATTCGTCGTGTCAAAATTCCCCACAACAAGATCTATTGATTCACCACGGCAAATGAGGACGCTTGGCGTATACTCAATCTGAAATTGACTGACAGAAACCAACACCTGCTCAGATGTCACACAACCTAATGCATCATTTGTAATAGTAACAATAAACACCTGATCTGATTGAGGTACGACTATAGGATTCGAAACAGTCGGATCACCTCCGACAATCAGGCCTGCCGGTGTCCAGAGATAACTCAGTTGTTGGGTGGTATCGAGATTCAGTACAAAAATCGACGCGGTATCTCCCAGACAAATGATCACATCAGGACCTGCTTGCACATTAAAGAAGGTCGGTGATAAAGTAACCGTGTCGCGTTTCTGACACCCAAAGATATCCGTCCCTACAAGCGTATAGGATGTTTCTACCTGCGGAGTCGTGATAAACACAGGACCCTCGTGCAGAAGATTGTTGTCCTGATCATACCATGTATAGTCCAGATCATCATTTCCGGCATTTAAGACGATCGTCGGAGCATCACAGTATGCCGTATCTGAGGGGCCGCTTAACGCAAAATCCGGTGGCACAACTACTTCAACTTCCTCTACCACACTGCAACCAGGAAGTTCGGGATCGGTGATTGTAACCGTGAATGTCGTCGTGACATCGACTTGTGCCACAGGACTGCTCGATGTATCATTGTCAAGGAACTCCGATGGTTCCCAATCGTAATTGTATTCTGTACTTCCACCGGGATTCAAGACGACTGCTTCTGCAAAGCAACTGATCGATTCATCTTCTATTTCTTCTGTGATCACACTCACGGTAATTGTATCTGTTATCCTGACATCACATCCATCATCAGATAAAAGCGTCACTATGTATACACCGGCGTTATCGTAAGTGTGATCAGGGTTTTCCTCCGTCGAGGTATTACTGTCACCAAAGTCCCAGATAAAATTGAATCCACCCTGGGAACAATTTTCCGTGTTCAGTAAAAGGCTCCTGCAATCTGTTTCGGTAGTAAAGCACAATATTGGTAACTCTTGCACGGCAACAACAACTGAATCGATCACTTCACACAGACCATCTGTGACGGTCACATGATACGTTGTCGTTTCATCGGGGAATGCAATAGGATTTGCAGGATCAGTAAGAACAAGATCGGTGGTAGGTGACCAAATATAAGTAAAGTCACCTCCGGGCCCATTAAACAATGTGACACTATCGCCATCACATACTCCGACCGTGTCTCCTTTAAAGTCTATCCGGATAATATTGACATCAAACGTGGTATCCGTCGTTGCGGTACATCCGTTTCCGGAGGTCACTGTAAGTACGAGATGCAGACCTGTAGATGATTCATCAAACATGTATTGTGGATTCTGCAACAAAGACGTATCCACAGTGATACTATCTGACAGGACATATTGCCAGGAGACGACATCATAGTTCGTATCCGGCTCCGTGGAAAAATCCTGCACAGTCACAAGAATCGTCTCGTCACACTCCGGTACATCGATTGTAAAATCTGCACTCAGTTCTGACTCAAAGACTCCGACGGTCACTATAGCAGTATCAAAACAGATCGAGTCGAAGTCATTCACGATGAGCGCCACGTCATAGAATCCAGGGCCGGGAAATTCAAAGGTTGGATTTAGTTCGGCG
>DATDQA010000030.1:0-9528 GCA_035292505.1 Saprospiraceae bacterium
GAAAAGAAAGAAAAAAAAGAGAAGACTCCGTCTAAGAAAAACGGGTTTCCACTTATTGTCAGGAAACTCATGCCACAGGAAGAAGATACGCTTCCGTTTGTCACCGATGTTTCACTATCAAAGTTTGGCACCTTGATCGCCGCATACTCTACCGGAGTTGACTCGATATTAAAGGCCGGTATGTACGTCTACAATTGCAAACAACCTGAATGGCGTAGTATAAAGACGCAGAAAGGCACATACAAGAATTTCAGATGGAGTGAAAAGGGAGATCAACTTGCCTTTGTTGCAGATATAGATACTTCTAAGGCGGAGATAAGGCCATATGCGTTATATCGTTGGATTACCGGAATGGACTCTGCTGAAGTGTTTGTTAAAAACAAAGCTCCTTTCATGTCAGAAGGATGGCAGATCAGCGAGAATTACAAATTGGGATTTTCTGAAAATGGAACTAAACTGCATTTTGGGATAGCTCCGCAACCTCTTGTGGAGGATACGACATTACTTGAAGAAGAAAGAGTCTCTGTTGAAGTATGGAATTACCAGGATGCACGATTGTACACTCAGCAGAATGTGCGTGTAAAGGGAGAGAAGGAACGGGCTTATCATTGCATTGCAGATCTCAATAGTGAAATCACACGACAGGTTGCGAACGAACAGCTACCCGACACCAAGATGGATCGCGATGGAAATAGTCTCTACGTGGTCTTATATGATGAAGCGCCTTATCTCAAAGAATCTTCATGGACAGGAGATACTTGGCGTGATATCTGGATCTACGATATCGTTACGGGACAACATCGATTGATAGGGAAAGCGGTGGAAGGGATGCCGCAACTTTCTCCGGCGTTCAAATTTGTGTATTGGTATCATGCCCCTGATTCTGCCTGGTTTGTCTCTCCGGTGAAGGGGAACCCTCAGAATATTTCACAGCTGATTTCAGTACCCGTTTGCGATGAACTCAATGATGTCCCTGCTAATCCCGGAGCCTATGGAGTTGCCGGATGGACATCAGGTGATGCTTCATTATTGATATATGATCGCTATGATATCTGGAAGGTGGATCCGTCCGATCAGACCACTCCGGTAAATCTGACGAATGGAAGAACAGGCACTATCCGCTATCGCTATATCCGTCTCAATCCTGAAGAACGGGAGATTGATCCTGCCAGGCCTATGCTGTTGCATACATTCAACGAGACGTCAAAAGCTGAAGGATATGCAGAACTGGATTTAAGGACAGGACAATTGCGTCAATTGCTTTCCGGTGATCTACGATATGATCGTAGCCCGCTAAAAGCGCGTGATGCAGAGGTGATTGTATACACCACAGAGTCGTTTCAGCAATTTCCGGATCTGCAAGTGACCACGGACAGGTTTACTTCCTCGCGGAAAATCTCATTCGTCAACCCTCAACAGAGTGAGTATACATGGGGGACTATCGAGCTTTATTCCTGGACTGCCTATGATGGTCAGCGATTGCACGGACTTCTTGTAAAACCTGAAGGCTTTGATCCCGCAAAGAAGTATCCGCTGATCGTCAATTTTTATGAACGTAACAGTGATGAACTACATGCACATCGTGCACCATATCCTCACCGTTCAACAATTAATTATACATTTTATACAAGTCGTGGTTATGTGATTTTCAATCCGGATGTGCCATATACAATCGGTCATCCGGGAGAAAGTGCATTTAATGCTGTGGTATCGGGAACTCAGACTTTGGTGGATGAAGGTTTTATTAATCCACAGAGAATGGCCTTGCAAGGACATAGTTGGGGTGGATATCAGGTTGCCCATATACTGACAAAGACGGGCATCTATGCGTGTGCAGAAGCTGGTGCAGTAGTCGTCAATATGACGAGCGCATATGGTGGTATACGCTGGGAGACGGGATTGAGCCGGATGTTTCAATATGAACATCAACAGAGCCGTATCGGTGGATCACTTTGGGAGAAACCGGAACTCTATATGGAGAATTCACCGCTATTTCGTTTAGACAAGATCTCCACGCCAGTGCTCATACTTCAAAATGATAGTGATGGTCATGTGCCATGGTATCAGGGAATCGAATTTTTCACGGGGATGCGTCGTCTCGGGAAGCCTGCCTGGCTCCTCAATTATAATGGGGAACCTCATTGGCCGGTGAAATTGCAAAACAGGAAAGATTTCAATTTGCGCATGCAACAATTTTTTGATCACTATCTCCTGGATGCGCCAATGCCACGGTGGATGCGCGATGGAGTGCCAGCAGTGGAGAAGGGGATATTGCAGGGATATGAGTTGATAGAACGGAATTAGTCAGGACATGTGACACTCGAGAAGACAGGCTCACCTGCATTGTTCACAGTCATTCTCCAGCAGTTGCCATCGGGTGATTTCATGATCACTCCATTGCCGACGTCTTCAATATAGACATCCCCTGTTGTGACCTGGACATTTCCATTGGAAGTGATGCGCATCTTCTCATTGGAAGCCTCGTACCAGTCGCCGGTGATAAAGCGGATGTTGCCCGTATTATTATCTGCACACAAAATCAGATCATTTGAGTTTCCACTTACATACAGCATCATAGACTTTCTCAAATGTGGATACACAAGGTCTGTATCGGGATAACCGTAAATGTTCATTGCTGCATGGGCACTACCAAATTCTCTTTTAAATTGAGCAATGATGGTATTCGTAAATGGTCCTATGGTACTATGATCCTGAACAACAGTAAGAGGAATCTCAGAAGGCAAGTCAGCACCAACCATCACATAACCATCGCGGTAGATCATTCCCGTGGTCGCTTCCGAATCCGTCCACTTGCTTCCATTAGCAGCATGGATGGCATAAGGAACAGCTAACAATTGAGAAACACCTATAAATTGATAGTTATTACCACCCTGTTCGTCTATTTCTATTTCAATAAAATGCTCTGCGGTTCCCCACTCAATTAGTTCCCAGTCTCCATTGACAAGATCACCCTGACCAATCGCAACGTTGAAGAGCCCCAGTTTATTAGTAATGGGGTTGTGGGTCTCTCTGTATACGACATTTCCATCAATAGCTTGTTCATGGAGTGAGATGCGTAGACTTATTAGTTGATTAGGAATCGGATTTCCATACAAATCCCTGGCAACCCCCTGATAGTTGAAGGCGTATGATACTTGTGCAAGAGAAGAAATCGCGAGGGCAGATAACGCGAAAATGGTAAGGATCGTTTTCATTTTAATGGAGTTTTTGAATTTGCACAGTTTGTGAAAAAAGGTTGTCAATCTTGACGCGTAAAAAATATGCATTACTGGCCAAGGATGACGTAGACACAGAAGTATATAAATTAGAATCTTCTACAGACTTGGTCCAATACAATTTGCCAGCGGCATCGAAGAAATGCATTTCGATATAGTGCATTCCATTCAATTGAATTTGAACTTCCAGATAGGAATCGACGGGGTTTGGAAACGTATGAATCTGACCAATATCTTCTGGAAGGGCTGTTGTATTCGTGATAGTCAAATATGGTTGATGGAATCCTTGAGTGATTTGAATGATGTTATGCTCAATCGTATGAATCAAAACCTCTCCGATCGTCCAATCAACTTGAAGTTTGGTATTTTGAAAATCTGAACCAGCGCTGGATATCACATGGGGGCTTATTGTTTGTGCAGAGATCATCCCTCCAAACGTCGCGATAAAAATGAGAGTAACTTTTTTCATAGTAACTCACTGTTTAAAAATACCAGGTATATGCGTTACCAAATACAGGGTACATGTGAATTCGAACCCTGTAATGTTAACATTAATATCTGTATATCCATGAGATTCACGTAGCAAACAAAGATTTTGTCGCAATACAACATTTTCATGCTCCTGTTTCATACACGATGCAATATCCAAGTCCGTCAGGAACAGTCGTTCGCCATTGATTAAACAGCTCAGCTGCCTCTTGCAGTGAAACCTCATGTGTGATATGCATGTCATAGGCAGCATCTTGAAGTAAATCAAAGACCGCTTTCATTCTTCTTCGATGATCCCATCTTGCGAGCATCGAGACAGGAATACGGCTTACCTGTGAGCTAATCAGTTGTTTGCGCAGGATATGAAACTCACCACCCAGGTGAACATTGACAGAGACATCTCCATACCAACTCATTTCGATGACGCGACCTTCCAGACCGACGAGATCAAGTGCAGTCTGTAGTCCCACACCTGTACCACTGGTATGAAATGCAATGTCGTAGGGTTCCATTGCATCAGCCGGATCTTCCAGAACCTTAAAACCAAAATGCTCTGCATATGCTTTTCTAGAGTCGTGTGTTTCGAAGATTTTGACGTCTGTTCCGGGAATACCCGCAGCTATTCTCGCAATCAGTGATCCGATCATGCCAAACCCAACAATGGCGATTCGTTCGCCCGGCTTCACCACTCCATCCCAGATCCCAGTGAGTGCGGTTTCAAGATTCGAAGCGAGTATCGCTCGCCTCGGTGGGATATCCATGGGAATCTCAAAAAAGTCCTCCGGGTCAATCAGACATTCACTTTGATGTGGATGCATCAGGTGACAGAGCGTGCCTGTTCCAGTGATCTCCCCAACCAGAGAATACCCATATTTTAAGGGGAAAATGAATTCACCATCCATATACGGTACACGCATGAATTCATGCAATTCTTCGGGAACATTCCCACGCGCAACAAGGAGTTCTGTTCCCAGGCTGATAAGAGAATACAGGGAGCGTATGTGGAGATTACTGCCGGATGACGCAGGAAGCGAGGTGCTTTTTACAGTGGACAAGTTTGGATTGAGATGCCAGAGAGCTTTCATACGATGTCAGGAATATGGTCAAGATTACGAAAAGGTAAGGTGTATGTCTTATGGAGGTTTTGTGTTTCCTAAGTGTGAAATCTGCCAAAGGAAATACATCGGGAATCAGTAACACATGAATAATGGTATTCGTATTTCGTCGAAATACGTCAAACCTGTTCAAAGGAAATTTTCCGCATTAAGGAGATCGGTCTCCAATGATGTTCAGAAATAAACAAGCTAAAATTCAGAGATTTATACATAATTGATGTTCGTATTTCGACGAAATACGCCAAGTATGTCCATGTTCAGTATGTCTGCATTGCTTCACGCCGATTCTGCCCCCGTACTTCCTAATGTTATGAATGAACCCTATGGTTGTATTGAAAAAAGACTCCTAACTCATTCAATTCCACTAAGTACCTCTACTTCCCCTTACCTTGATGGCAGCATCCAACTCATGAAAGAGATCATCCATATACCCTCGCATGATGATAAAATTCGCAGCATTGAATGCGTAGATAATATTGTTGCCTTGTTCCATGCCAGTAATGATACCAGCCCTTTCGAGACGGAAGAGATGCTGACTGGTGGTTGATTTTGAAAGACCAACATAGTTGGTGATTTCTCCCGCATTCTTCGGTCCTTCCGCTGCTAACCAACGCATGATAAGCACACGTGCGGGATAATCCAGGGCTTTGCTATAACCTGATACAATATGATTAATGTCTTCCGGATCTGCAAACAGTTCTGCTTTTGAATGGGCCATGTCGGATTATGTTAGTAGTCTTGCAAATCTAAAGAATCAATCTCGTTTTGGAACGGAAAATTAAAGTCCTCGTCATCGGCAGCTATGATGTCATTCACACTTCACGTCCTGAAGCGGAAATCATCATCGGTCTGGCAAACGCAGGATTTGAGATGACGGTGATGACACATGCCGATACAGAGTACGCACGACGCTTCAAAGAATATGGCGTGAAGGTAATTCCGTTTCATCCGGAGAAAAAATTCCGGCGTGCTGAGTCACAACGTATCAGAGCAGAACTCATTGATGGCAGGTATGATATTCTACAGCTTTATACGAGCAAAGCAATCATCAATGGTCTCAGAGCGGCACGTGGGCTCAAGGTGAAAGTGGTTTTGTATCGTGGTTATGCAGGCCATATTCACTGGTATGATCCGGCCGCATATCTCAAGTATCTCCATCCACGGGTAGACAAGATTGTCTGTAATTCAGTGGGTGTTGAAGCTCACTTCCGCCAACAACTCTTTCTCAGCAAATCAAAGCTTGTCACGATCAATAAAGGCCATGATCTCGCGTGGTATCATGACGTCACTCCTCTGGACCTTACAACAATTGGTATTCCTACAACTGCCTTTGTTGTCACCTGTATGGCAAATGTGAGACCGATGAAAGGCATCAAATACCTTCTGCAGGCGATGGACTTCATTCCAAATGAGCTGCCAATTCACTTTGTACTTGGAGGAGACGGCACGGACTCCGCGGAGTTTCGCCAGATTATGGAAAGCTCACCAAACGCCACAAAAATTCATCTTCTCGGCCATCGCACTGATGCTCTGCGTATCATTGCTGCCAGCAAAGTATTTGCATTGGCCTCCATCAAAGGAGAATCCATTACACGGGCAGTGCAGGAGGCTATGGCTCTTGGAATCGCACCGGTGATCACCGATATCCCCGGAAACAAAGAATTGGTCGAACATGGTATCAGTGGACTGGTTGAGCCGATGAAGAATCCCAAAGCACTTGCCGGTGCGATTCTTTCCCTATACAATAATCCTGACTTGTATCAAAAGCTCAGCCGTGGTGCACGTAATCACATCGCCACAAAACTCAGTCATCAACGCACTGTCGATCAGATGAAGACACTGTATGAGGAAATTCTCAATTCTTGATTCTTTATTCTTTATTGCGGAATCTATCGTATAATAGTCCTATGAGAATTAGGAATTAGGGATTGAGAATTCTTATTCCGTTGATCCCTTGATCCGTTGATCCCTTACCCTATCAATTATAATAACAATCTCCCCCACGCACTTATCGGGATGCTCCTTGTAATACCTATGTACTTCTGTCGCAGTACCCCGATACGCTTCTTCATAAATTTTACTGATTTCACGTACCACACAGACAATGCGTTCAGGTCCGCAATACTGAATTGCTTCTTCAAGGAATTTTATCAGGCGATGCGGAGATTCGTAAAACGCAGTCGTTGTTGGAAACTGAGAAACTGTTTCCCATTCAGTACGTCGCCCTTTCTTCTGAGGAAGAAATCCGGCAAAGTGAAACTCATGGATAGGTAGTCCGCTCATCACCAGGGCAGGGATCACAGCATTTGCTCCGGGCAAACAACTAAAAGCGATCTTTTTTTCATGGCATGCATTGACAAGCAGATATCCAGGGTCAGAGATACCCGGTGTGCCGGCATCTGAGACTAATGCCACGTTTTTTCCTGTGACCAGATCCTGCACAATGTGTTCCGTCATTTCATGCTCATTATGTGCATGGTATGCTTTGAGTGGAGTAGAGATCTCAAAGTGTTGCATGAGCTTGCGCGTGACGCGCGTATCTTCTACGAGGATATAGTCGACTTCCTTGAGGATACGTATTGCACGTAAAGTGATATCCTCCAGGTTTCCAAGAGGTGTGGGTACCAGGTACAACATTGTCAGCTTGCCTGAATTCGCATATTTATTCCACAAGTCAATTTCAATACAAATGCATTTCGGAATGTCGCAGCGTGTGATTTGAATCCGTGTTGAACACATGTCGACCCTTGAGTAGAGGCGGACCCGCGTGTCCGCCAGATCTAAATTCCCGTGATGATACCAACTTGATAAATTGCATCATTCAGCCTAACCGGTCACCGGGGTCACAGAAAAGTGATAGGTCTCCATGATCAGATTGGCCAGGAGTTTTTTACAAGCTTCTTCCACTTTTGCTTCGGCGGAAGTGCGATCTTCTGTTTCGAGGATCATTTCAATATGTTTCCCAATGCGCACAGATTCTACACCATGAATGTCCACATTGTGCAGGTTTCTTGCTACGGTTTTTCCCTGCGGATCAAGAAGTTCTTTGTGCGGCATGATATCAATTGCAGCTTTATATTTCATGTTCTCAATAAAGTTTTAGAAAATAATTGAAGATCCCAAAAAGAATATACGTTATCACTATCAATGGTACTCCTGCAGATCCTGTAAAAACCAGAAGTAGAATGAACGCTATCAGAAAACCTCCCAGTATCCATTTGCCATGTTTGTGCCCGAGCCCTTTAATGCTCCACAACCTGATATTCGAAAGCATAAGGAGTGGCAAAAGTAAAACAAGGCTGTATAAAATGACCGGCAGACAAATAAATTTCAACCAGGCATGTTCAGCTACGAGCATCCAGAGAAATCCAAAAAGGAATGTGGCAGCGCTGGGAGTAGGCAACCCATAGAATACTGTCCTGTCTCGCGTATCCAGGTTAAATCTGGCCAGACGCAATGCGACGCCGGCCGGAATGAGAAAGGCAGTAAAAGGCAACCATGAAATCAATAGCGGGCCTTCGCATAACTCACTCTGAAATTGAAACACGATGCAGCCCGGAAGCACACCAAACGACACAAGATCGGCCAGGGAATCAAGTTGAACTCCCAACGCAGAGGATACTTTTAAACGTCTTGCAAGAAAACCATCGAGCAAATCCAAAACCAGGCAGAGCCCGGCGAGTACCAATGTCACCCTGGGCATGCCCTCAAACAGCGCAGCAATGGCACAGCTACCAGCAATCAAGTTGCACAATGTCAGTGCATTGGGGAGGATGCGCATCATCGGCCCAAAAATAGCGATCTCACCGTGGGTGGAGCTTCCTGACATCCAGGCAACGATCACACGAATTGTCATCTGTTAACGTTACTTTAACCGGGAGGCTGAGATCAATGGCGTATTTTCGCACACTCATGTTGGTTTTTTGGAAAGAATATCTGAGGATGAAGTGTCTTACAGACCGACTTAATAAAAGCCTTAATTCCCGCATCCTTTGGGTTTGGATCCCCTCTTTCTTCATTGCAGCGAGCCCTATTCTCACAGCACAGCCTACCAATGATCTTTGCAGCAGCGCATTGCATATTCCGAACGTAGATGCCTATTGTTCGGATCCTGGAGAGTTTTCGAATATAGACGCTACCGGTACCGGCCAGCTCAATACTTCATGTCTTATACCTCTCGTGAACGAAGTATGGTTTACCGTAATACCGCAGGCACCAGCATTATTGATACAGGTGAGTGGCAATGTAAATGGATTGGGAACGATGCAGGGGCCGGGAGTATTTCTCTTTGAGGGAACTTGCGGCAGTCTGAATGATGTGGGATGTAATATTTCGTCAGCCGGGGTGAATGTCACGGAACTCACTGTCACTGATCTCGTCATTGGTGGTGTGTACTACATCGCTGTAGTTGGCGCAACAACTGGCACATTTCAGATATGCGTAGATGCATTTATACCTCCACCCACACCTGAAGGTGATTGCAGCGAAGCGGTGGTGCTATGCGATAAGTCATCTTTTTATATTGAAAACCTGATCGGCATAGGCGACGTGAATGAAGTAAACGGCACTTGTATTCAGGAGGAATTCGCCTCAGTATGGTATAAATGGACATGCGAGCAATCCGGGACGTTGAAATTTACACTGACTCCCAATAATAACATTTCCGGATTCGAATCCGATGACCTCGA
>DATDQA010000031.1:0-3288 GCA_035292505.1 Saprospiraceae bacterium
GGTATCGTAGGCAATACAATGACTTTCGCTCCAAGTTCCCATGCGATACGTGCTGTTTCAGAAGCGAAGAAATCCGCCTCGAAAATGTCGGTGCCATAGGGCATATGATAATTATGCGCTTCTGTAGCGCCCCAGGGAAGAATGGCAAGGTCAAAAGATTGGCCTTTGATGTATTTCCAGTTGGATTCGGCGAGGATGTAAGGACGCATATTTGAAGTCAGTAGTTGGTCTGTTCAAAGGTATGGTTTATGAGTTTATGGGTTGATAAGTTGATAGGTTTAGGGTGTATGACAATTTGCAGGTTGTACTTATGTAAAAGAGCGTCTGCGCGCGTGGAATCCTTTTGAAATCCTGCAATTAGTCACACACCAATAGGTTTATGAAGTAGTAGCCCTGCCAGGAATCGAACCTGAATCTAGAGTTTAGGAAACTCCTATTCTATCCGTTGAACTACAGGGCCAATTAAAAAAAGAACTATTTCTATCCCGGATCAAGTTGGCTTAAACCGCGAAATAGGGGCACAAAGGTATAAGGTTGGCAGAAATATTAACCTCTCAAGACTGTATCCCTATGAGAACTATCTTTGTCCCAACAATCAAATTTCAAGAATCATGAAAGGTATTCAATTTGTTACCCCGCTGCTACTCCTTTTGATTGCCGTTGCCTGCTCACAAGGTGAATCAAAGACAAAGGATGCAACGCAGGAAAAAAATGCCGCACATCCAAAGGCTCAAACAAAAGTTGCACATCTCAGCGTCAGCCAGTTTGAAAAAATGCGTGGGGCAGGTGTCGAGATGAATGTGATTGATGTGCGTACTCCGGAAGAAGTATCGCAAGGAAAAATCCCTGATGCGCTTGAAATGGACTACCAGGCCGATGATTTCGAGAAAAAAATCGACACCCTCGAGAAGGAAAAATCCTATATCCTGTATTGTGCTGCCGGTGGACGGAGTTCTAAAGCTGCAGAGATGATGCTACAAAAGGGCTTTAAGAACGTTTACAATCTCGAAGGGGGCTACGAAGCCTGGGAAAAAGAAGTATCAAAGTAAGGTTAAGAATCAGTGAATGCATCATGTTGACTACAATGCCATTCGCCTGATCAGGTATAGCAAGCTGATCGATAAGGCAATTCTTGCGCACAGGTATAGTCTTGCAACTCATCTGGCTTATCGCTGCCTGCTTGAATACCATAGATTATTTGCTCGCTTCCTGATGCCCCAGACGAAGATATTCCGGCATAATGCATTCCAGTTATCGGTGATGACAGTGCGTTACATGCGCACAAGAAGGAAGCTCACGTTACACAGGACACGACAGTTATTCAATATGCTGAGGAGCACTTACTTCATCACGAAACTCTCCGGAGCACGCTATGCGGATCGCGACCTTCATGTCGATCTTGCTACGGCCACGTATGCACGAGATCAGGCACTTGCGATTTCAAGGTTTCTTTTTGGAACTTTGAATGAAGAGACGAGAGGTGAGAAGGTGAGAGAGTGAGAATGTGAGAAAGCGAGAAAGCCGGCAGTCCTCAGTCTCCAGTCGGCAGTCCATCTTGCAGTCTTCAGTTGGCTGTCTACTGAAAACGAAAAATAGTTAGTGTTCAGCTATGAAACGTTTGAAGATTGCAGATTAAGACTGAAGGACTGTAGACTGAGGACTGAAGACTAGTTATCAGTGCCTACATACTGAATCACCAAAGCTTCACTCGTCTCCAGGTCTGCGTTAAGTTCAAACTTATAGTATTGGGTTCCATCCGAAACAGAAACAGTCGCAGTGTTTGGCGGGACCTGCCCCACATTGTGTGCATAGAGCACAAGCTTCTCGGAGAAGCCAAGTACAGTGAGTTCAATTTCTCGTGGTTCGGTGATGATCGGATATTCGGAGAGGATCCATTGATCACCCCATTTCAACGAAATGATATCGCCATCGACGATATTGTGATCCCATACTTTGATGGTAAGCTTGCGACTCGTCACTTGTATGGCATGTGCATCAATCACTTCTACCAACTCCGGATGAATATTTGATGGTGGTGCTTCGAATTGTTTCAGTGACCATTGAAGGAGGTCGTGATTTGCATAACCGTCTGAAGTCGCTGATGAAAACCCAACCCAGGCATAACCGTCCTGTGAGAGAATCTTTTCTGCAACATTTATTTTCACTGACAGTATCGGAAAGATGTAGCTATCGAGAAACACTTCCAGCTTGCCGCCGTTATAAATGATTTTTGTGAAATGCGCCTGGCCATCAGTGATCTCGGGTATCTCATGCACAGTAGCGTAACGGCGATAGGATTTGGTCGTTGGACTATAAAAGGAGAGATTCACCTGATTGCGACTGCCTTCATTATCATTCTTTGTATCGAATTCAATCGAAAGGACATAAGGAATATCCTGATAGCCAATCTTATCACCTATACCGCCAATTTCATTGGGAGAACGATTCTGTAAAATGAATGCAAATCCATCCCCTCCTTCAGCTACACCCCCGGATTCGGAAATAAGGAATGTAAACTCTGTCTCAAAGCCTTGAGAAAGCATGATCTTATTTGTCTTAAACCAGCATGCGCCTTGCTGATTTGGGCGTGCTGATGTCAGCCTGAGATAGGATTGGTAAAATTCCGACTGTCCACAGAGGTTGAGGTCTTGTCTTGTCGCCTGAAAATCGTTGACTGCAAAGACATATTGGGCTTGCACCCATTGTGCTATCAGAACGATGACAACAGATGATAATAGCCTGATTTGCATAGGGGTGTAAAAATCGATAAATTTTATTATATGAGCTTACAAACCGGGAAAGCCGGTAAAGCAGATGAAACCGGTAAAGCCGGAAAAACCGGAACCCATTGACTCCAGAGGAGTCACATATTGGTAGCCGCGACGCGGCGTAAGAAATGCACCCGATCCCGCCGACCCCGGAGGGGTCGCATGTGATTGTTTTTTTTTTCGAGAAGAGATCGGTGTTCGAGAAAATAACCGTGGATGTGTTGTCAAATTTTCCGTCGATGCATCGCAAACAAGACACATGAGATAAATCCTTTGCTCAGCCGTTTCATCGCATCCGACATCAAGGATGACTTTTGCATGATCTTTATTAACTCTGGACTATGTCGATAGTAGAAATCTATGAAGGCACGTCCTGGTGCTGATTTCATCAATACCTGATCTCTGAATTGTATCATTTCATGACACTGGATAGTGTCCCGTCCATAACAGTAGGTGACGATATAGCAATTACTTTTAGGATTGCGTAGTGGCTCATCGATGATAACCGTTGCCTCCATAC
>DATDQA010000032.1:0-43905 GCA_035292505.1 Saprospiraceae bacterium
AATGCTTTACTGGATCTGGGCCGATTTCAACAAGCCATTTCAGACTACGAGATAGTCCTCAAAGAAGAACCCGCAAATGTGAAAACGCGCGTCAACATGGCGATTGCCTATTCTTCACTGCGGAATTTCGCAAAAGCGGAAGAGGAATTTGCAAAGGCCCAACGCCATGGTCGTACATACGCGGACCTCTATGTCAACAGGGCCATCATGTATTTTGAAACCCAGCAATATGCGAAAGCTCTCCCGGACTATCAACGTTATCTTGAACTCAAGCCGGATGATCATCAGATCTATAACGATATGGGTGTCGTATACAATGTGATGGGGCAATATCAGAAAGCAGTAGAGTCATTCACACGCGCAATCAACATCAGCCCTGTGAAGGATTATTATCGTTTTCGTGCACAGGCGTATGAGAAACTTGGTAACACCTCTGCTGCACAGCAGGACCGTCGGATGGCTCAGTGAATGTGAGATGGTGAGAATGTGAGATGGTGAGAATGTGAGATGGTGAGACCCGATGCTCTCTTCGTTCGCTCAGGAGCGGGATAGTGCGATAAGTTAGAATAATGAGAAGGATTGTGCTTTAATCAATCAATCAATCAATTCATTAATCAATCCTCAATCATTAAATCACATCTGAAGGATCTTCACCTCTACACGTTGGTTTTTTCTTCTTCCCTCTATGGATTGATTTGTCGCGATAGGTTGTCGTTTGCCGTAGCCTCGAAAGGCGATACGATTTTGAGGGATCCCTTTGCCGATAATATATTCCGCTACACTCTTTGCCCTTGCAGTGGAGAGGCGGTCACAATATGCATGATCGGGCAATCCATTCGTGTGACCGCTGATCTCAATCACTATCCGGTCGTTTTCAGTCAGGAAATCATAGATCCCGTCAAGTACTGCAAAAGATGCCGATTCTATATCGGAGGAGTCTGCCTGGAATTGAAGTTGCTCGATCCGAAGTATCTGTCCCACATTCAACTCTTCCGGATCAAGCACTTTGAGATTTTCGACCGTCACTGCTTCGAGTGGTTGTTCTTCAACAGGTATTTCAGCATCCAGGTCTGGTCTCGCAAAAACAGATTCATTGAGCGCATATGCTGTGGTTTTTGAACATCCATTGATATCAGTGACCGTCACAGCATAGGTGCCGGCAGCTTGTATCGCAATCTTACGCGCAGCACCACCATCACTCCATTGATAGGTATACTCTCCACGCCCACCGGAAGCATCGACCACAAGCGCATATCCTTCCGCGCTTCTGTCTTCAGAAATCAATACATCTAATTCAACGGGTTCGAACAATTCTGCCGCATCGCGATATTCATTACCTGCATAATCCGTGATGATGACCTCATAACTTCCCGCAGAGAGTCCCGTAGCATGATCTCTTGTGAACTGCTGACTATGACTCCATGAGAAGAGATAAGGTGGCTGCCCACCCTGGACACTGATCTTTATAGACCCATCTTGTACACCTTCACACGAAGGATGCGTGAGGATCAGGGTTCCCAGAAGTGGTGTAAGCGTGATAGAGATCTCCGGGTCGATCACTTTAAGTTCTTCCTGTGATGAGGCCACCCAGAGTTGATCATTGTTATCAACTGCCAGGGCTACATTATGCGCAACCGCGGATGCTGCCTGGTCATTAATGGGGATAATAATATCTGCAGCAGGGTCGAACTGGATGAAAATATCGGAGAGCACGTAGACACGTCCCTGTTTGTCGGTTGCAACAGCACGGATTTCACCGGAGCTCAAGCCTTCTTTCACAGCGGTCGGCGTCCAGCGATTGTAGGGATCCACAAGCCACATTTCCGTATCACCGGCGAGCCACGCTCCTTCATTGTTGCCGGCAATCGCAGTGAACCGGGTAGCTTCTTCATACATCCGCCATCTCTTTTCTCCTTCTATACGCACGACGCCGCGATTGGTGCCAATCCATTTGATCCCTGAACCATCGACATACATGGTATTGATTTGGTCACTGCCAAGCACCGAATTTTGTGTCGTATGATGTGCGGAGACTTCCTGGCGATTCAGAGAGATCACATAGATACCATTGTTTGATCCCACCCAGAGCTGAGCGCCAGAGATCATCATGCAACTGATTGCGACATTGGAGTCTTCCAGTTCCAGGAATCTCTTTCCGTCGGCAGTCCAGATCTCATTGCCATTGCATGCAGCATAGACACCATGTCGTTTGCTCAAGGCTAGCGCAGAGACAGAGACGCCATCCATGATACGCGTCATTTGCCGGCTGTCAGCATCCATTTTGCTCAAACCTGTAGTACTCCCGAGATAAATATCCTGGGATTCGTCAATGATCAGGGCAGTGACCGTACTTGATTGACTGAAAACAGGTACGAGCAGCTTTAAAAAGGTCAATATCATGAAGCATATGCGCATATCAGAGGTCAAAATTTGATGGGACAATGTACAGAACGCAGGCCGAAGCCACTTCGTGTCATGAGCGGCTAAAACTTTCTGCCAGGAGTAAAGGTGAAAAATGCCGCCGCTCCGCTGAAACGAGAATGGCCAGGATTCCCTGCATTCCCGCGCTGTATTCCATCTAACTGGCTTACATTGCGTGAATCCTTATCTTTTGCGTGCGCAAAGTAGAGCTCATGAGTACTCCGAAAAAGAAAAAATCCAAAGTTAAAGCTGTAAAGCAACAATCAAAAAAACATGCATCGCGTCGTGACTTGAAAGCCCTCCTTCCCTGGGTCGGACTCATCATGGGAAGCGCCTTCTTGTTTCTCTGGCCGGTGATCCAGGCCGAGTATACAGAGCTTGATGACAAGCACCTCATTCTGAATAATGTGCAGCAGTATTTGGTCAAACCCTGGAAGATTTGGGATGCGAGCTTGTTCACACCACACTATAAGCCGCTTGCGTTGTTGTCCTGGGTCATAGAAGGAAAGTTGTTCGGGCTGAAATCATCCATCTTGCATTTCAACAATCTCTTGTTGCATGCCGTCAATAGTATGTTGGCCTTTTTTATCGTACTGCGTTTCTCAGCATGCTTTAGCAGTACCCGTGTCCGTGCAGAGTTGATTGCGGTATTTACGGCCTTGTTGTTTGCCGTTCATCCCTTGCATGTAGAATCCGTTGCGTGGGCTATCGAACGGAAAGATGTGCTGTATACCTGTTTTTTCTTTCTTGGCATCCTGGCCTATTTCAGATACCTGGAAAGGCCATCCCTCAAGTGGATGTTGCTGACAACAACCGCGTTTGCGGCATCGCTCCTGAGTAAAGCACCTGCTATTGTGTTTCCCTTCATATTACTGCTCATTGATTGGGCATATGGAAGACCGTTGAAAATCGCACGTCTCGCCGAAAAATGGCCGGTATTATTAATGTTCTTGATAGGCCTGGTATTGTATGGTGTGTTCGGTGGAAGTAACGGCGTGAGTGCTGCGGCTACCGAAGGCAGCATCGCAAAAATGATTAGTGAAAAACCGGTGTCTGATGTGTTTCCGCTGACAGTACTTCCTTCCTTCTACTCCAAGATTGTATTGATTGGAGTCAAAGGTGTTTTTTGGTATCTGCATGCGTATGTGCCTATCGGACTGTCGCTCGCCTATCCGTACCGTGATTGGCTGCCTGCGATCGGTCACGGTATACACATTCTGCCTTTACTTCTTGCATCAGGAGCTTTTCTCATCTGGCGCAAGAGAAGGGAAAGACGGTTCCTGTTTTTCTCACATGCCTTCTTCTTTATTGCACTCGCGCCCGCATTGATTCGGACAGGTCTTGGTAAAAGCATTTTTCTTTCCGACAGATATGTCTATCTCGGTCTCCTGGGCTTATTGTTTTTTATATGTGGTGTTATGGTCAATTGGATGGAGCGAAAGTATTGGCCCGTAAAGAGGCAATACCTGATCATGGGTGCACTTGTGTTGCTATTTGGCGTTCTTGCGTTTATGCAGGCGCGCGTCTGGAAGACGGGTGAGACACTTTGGTCAAATGTGATCAACAAATATCCCAATATCGATTATGCATATGTCAACAGGTCGGTCTGGTATAAGGACAACAAGATGCCGCAGAAAGCCATTGAGGATCTCAATGTTGCAGTGGGATTGGATCAGTTTGACGAACACGCACTCATCCATCGTGGCACATTGCTCAGACAAACGGGAAAGAAGGAACAGGCGCTTGTAGATTTTGAAGAGGTGCTGAAACGTTTTCCGGGTAATGAACATGCGATCAATGGTAAAGCAAATGTCTTATTTGAAATGGGGCGCTATACAGAAGCGGAGGAGATGTATACACAGGGTCTTGAAATCAAGCCACGCATGGTCACACTTCTTGTCAACAGGGCGGCCGCACGCTATTACCTCCGCAAGTATGATGAGGCGCTTGCGGACCTTGCGAAAGCAGAAAAAAGGGCTCCAAACTATGAAGGGATTTTTCAGAAGCGCACGGTGATCTACATGGCGCTGAAGGACTATGAGAATGCAGTGATCAGTGCAAAAAAGACTGCACAGTTCGAACCAACGAATCATGCCAACTATGGTGATATGGGCCAGGCGCTTCAGAATCTGGGTAGACACCAGGAAGCCATTGAGGCGTTTTCACAGGCGATCCGGATTTTTGATCGCGGTGAGCGATACTACCGTGCACGCGCGAGATCCTATGAAGCTATTGGCAATATGGCGGCCGCTGCACAAGATCGGCAGAAAGCAGACAGTCTTCAATGAGGAAAAGAAGTCGTTGGATATAAGAAAAGTGCGATTCTCGCTCGCTCGACATCGGTCGAACGGGTATGCCCTCCCCGCTCAAACATGTGAGGATTTAATCCATTGTGGAAAAAAATCAAGTGAGTTGTTTGATCTCTATGGATAAAATGCCTAAACTCGCGCAATTATCTAACCCCCCAAATCCTGAACGTATCAGCCATACACTGCGGGCTAACGGTAAAATTTTACTCACAGGCGAGTATTTTGTGTTGGACGGAGCCACCGCAATGGCGCTCCCGACCACCCTTGGCCAGTCTCTGCGTCTCTCTGAAGCTACCGGATCTGAAATTGTCTGGAAAAGCTATGATCCCAAAGGTCAACTCTGGTTTAGTGCTTCCTTTGACCTGATGGACTTCAAGGCGATGAAGACCTCGGATCAGACCATCAGTGATACGCTCTCATCAATCCTGAAAGCCGCGAGTCGTCTGAATTCTGACTTCCTGTCTCATTGGAAAAAGTATAAAATAGATACCTACCTCGAATTTGATAAAGCATGGGGGCTTGGTTCCAGTAGTACACTGATCAGTTGTATTGCGCAATGGGCAGAAGTAAGCCCGTATCATCTGTTGTTCGATACCCTGGGTGGATCAGGATATGATGTCGCATGCGCACAAGCCGATGGACCGATTCTCTATCAGTTGGGTGCAGATGAACTGAACATTGATTATGTCGAGTTTGAGCCCGAGTTTCTTCCACAACTCTATCTCATCTATCTCGAGAAAAAACAAGACTCGAAAGCGGCACGCGATTTCTACTATAAGAACCGGGGGCATCTCAATGGTGCACTGGAACACATCTCGAAGATCAGTGAATCCATTCCAGAATGCAAAAAACTCAGTGAATTTGAAAAGGCGATCGAAGAACATGAGGACATTGTGTCCAAATGTCTCGGTATGCCTAAGGTAAAAGGAGAATACTTTTCAGACTATTGGGGTAGCGTGAAGTCTCTTGGTGCCTGGGGTGGGGATTTTGTCCTCGCTACGAGTGAAGCCGCAGAAACGGAGACACGTAATTACTTTTCGCAAAAGGGATTTACAACAATCCTGAAGCTCGCTGAACTTATGCGCAGTGAGAGCCATGCCGAGGTTGGTGTATGATCGCTGCAGTCGACACGCTGTCTTTCTTTTCTCACCCTGTTTTTTAAATCATCCAGGCTCAATTCCGTGTTTGAGATCCCGAAGGTCGACAGGTTTTTAATAAGTCGGAAAGCAAAGGCTGTCATTTCACGAAACGCTTCCCGACCACAGGGATCTCCGTCCGATGCAGGTATACCAATCCAAGGCTGCACACGAAGACTGTTATTGCCATGTAAAACAAGGTACCCCCATCACCCATCACTTCGATGCCAAGTGATGTGAAATGGAAGAAGAGTGCTCCACTGATCATACCAAGTGCAAGGATTGCGCCGATGACACGTGTGCGCGGTATGAGCAATGTGATGGCAGCAATGAGCTCCACAATGCCTGAACCGATACGACCGACATCGCCAAGCCCGGTCTTCTCAAAAATGTACATGCTCTCGGCGGAGCTGGTGAATTTGAAATATAAGGTCTGTAAGTAAATCACCGCGATGATGAGGCTCAGAATCCAGGATAAGATTTTCATAGACGTAAAGATTTGACAACTTTCAAAAAGTTGTCAAATCTACTATATCAAATCTACTATATCAATGCGCTACCATCACTTTCTCCACAAGTCGTTCTACACCATTTTCCACTACAATGATATACATCCCTTCAGTGAGACTACCTGTATACACTTCAGTTAATCTATGTCCGGTAAGAAGAATACGTCCGTACCCATCGAACAGTGCCACGGTGTAATCTGACCATGGAGCGGCAATCACGATGCGACGGTCCACCGGATTTGGGGATATTTTCAGCTGTGGCCTTATGGGTTGGGATGTCGAAACAGAACCTGCGCATGCATCGGACAATGGCGGCGCATCTTCAAATACCATATTCTCGTCGCCTGTCTCATAGTTGAGATAGGAGAAAAAGATCAGGAACATTTCGTCAGTTGTCGCTTCACCTTGCGACACATTTTGTGGAGGAAAGTTCGGATTGGAAGGATTGTTTACGGTATTGTCATAGACTGCATCAGCAATTAAACGCGTACCGAAAGGCAGATGGATCGGACTTCTGAAATGATAGGCGAGTTGCCAATCGAAATCCCACACTGGAATATCGAATAATTGAATGGTATCCATGGAAGGCAGGACAGCATAACAGGACATGGATGTACCGAGCAAATGCATGTGCGGCAATACCGATACAATACTCACGTTCCCGAAGACAACTGCTTCAGCATGGAAACTGCGTATCGTATTTGCCGGAATAAACAGGGGTCCGTTCGTCAGTGAGGTGATATGATTGATATACGGGGTCACGCGGATCTGCCGTAAGCCATCACCGTTTTCAGCGAAACGCAGATTGACTTTCGTAGAGTCCAGTTGACCATTCGACTCCTCGGGATAATGTGCCTGAATGATCAGATTCGTACTTGTTGGGATCAGCAGACCCATGCCATCGGGTAAAAACTGCGCTGTCTGACCAGGAACCCAGCCGCCAACGAAGTTTGCATTAAAGCTTCCGACCCCTCCAAAACATTGGTATCCGGGTAACGGATCCGCCTCATCGAGTCCAAGGACAACATCCGTCGCATCTTCATAGAGGATCACATGATGGACGATGTTCTTATTTCCGGGCACGATTTCAATTCCTGTCATCCATTTGTCTTCACCGAAGTTTGTTTCAAATGCAAAGCATCTGTAGTCATCTGAGAATATTGCCTGACTCGCATAGGTGTCAATTTTGAGTATGCCATCGGGATCGGGAATTTCTTCCGTATCGGCAATCGGTGGTGCGGGAGGAGCCATTCCGAGATCACCAGATGGGGCGCCTTGATTTACCCAGGTGACAATTGTTTGAATTTCTTCATCAGTGAGCAGATTATCATCACGGAATGGGATATCTCCAGGTATCGCGGGTGAAGGGGGCATGACACGGTCCTGAACATAGATGCGCACAGAGGCGCGCTTTGCATAGACATCGTCATATGTCAGAAAAGAAACCGGTGCGATGCCTCCGGGATGATGACATTTCGTGCAATTGTTGTAGACGATGCAGGCGACATCATCAGCCCATGTGGGATTCTGGGCAGTATTAAGTTGCAGAGAAGAGATTGTGAAAAAGAGGAAAAGTGTCGGAGTTTTCAATTGCATAAAGAAGATTTCTGTAATGAAGACGAAAAGTACGGAAAACCGGAGAAGCCGGTAAAGTCGGAGGAAGGAGTAAGCAGAGGAAGTAGAGGAAGTAGAGGAAGCGGAGAAAGCAGAGGAAGAAATGGTGAAACAGAGGATAAGGAGGCAGGGGGATAATCGCAGTGAAGGACTGCATTTCGTCTTCACCGCAAGAGTGAAGCTTGACTGTCCGGTGCCATAAGCATCCCTTTGGGGCAGGCAGGGACTGTACTGAGCGGAAGACTCACACAAATCCTAAAGCAAGCAATAATCCAATGACTACGACTGCTACAGCCACCAGGTATTGCACAAAGCGCAACGTCACATTCTTCAACAACCTTCGACCGGCATACGCCCCGGCAAATGCGGCAAGTATTGCAGCAAGTAAGACTGGCCATGCATTTATGATTTCTGCTCGGTCAAATTTCCTGAGGTATACAGGTAATCGCGTGATATCGATCATCAGTGCTATGACGATGCCTGTAGCGATGAAACTTTCCTTCACCATACCAAGGCGAATCAGAAATGCAGAACGTAATGCACCCTGGTGCCCTGATAATCCTCCAAAGAAACCACTGAGAGCACCACCAAACCAGAGCCACAGTTTACCTGCCCTGGGCTTGTGTCCTGCAGGAAAAATTTCAGCCAGCGCAAAAATCAGTAACAAAAGTCCGATGACTATTTTCACCGGACTCGTCGAAAGGAAGATGCCAAACAATTTGTATTGAACATGGATAGGAAATGCAGACAAGTACACAAGTAGTGATGCGCCCGCATATGCAAACAGAAGGGCAGGGATTCCAAAATTCAATACAATTTGTTTGTTTGCATGTCTTCCTATCAATCCTACTTTGAAAATGCCATTCAGGAAGTGTACGATCGCCGTCAATGTCACCGCGACATCGATAGGGTAGAAGAAGATAAATACCGGTAAGAGGATCGTCCCAAGTCCGAAGCCTGAGAAAAAGGTGAGCAGCGAGGCTGCTGCGGCAATCAGTGCGAGGAGAGTTGTTTCCACGTATTCAAACTTAATCATATCGGCGGAATACCCTGCGCTAAAGCACAGGGAAATTCAAAAGCACAGGGAAATTCAAAAGCACAGGGAAATTCAAAAAGCACAGGGAAATTCAAAAAGCACAGGGAAATTCAACTCTATCCACCATACCAGATGGTATCAAGATGTGCTACAAGTTCTGATACGATTCTTTTCAGCACGGATTTATCCTGTGTATCACGGATTTGCTTCAAACCACCGACGCTCATGGTATTGATCTCGGAGAGTACGCGATGTCCATCATCACTCATCAGTGTGTCGAATCCAAAGAGAACGATTCCAAGTTTTCCCACTTCCTGAACAAGTCGCTCTGCTATGCGCTGTTCGTCTTCATCCGCAATAGCATGCGCTGCTATTCCTCCCAGAGCCACATTGCACATCCATTGTCCTGCTTTAGGTTTGCGTAACGCAGATCCGATGATTTGACCATTCGCAACAAGCGTACGTTTATCTCCTTCGGTCACCTTCTTCAGAAACTGCATGGCGAGATAGGGTGGAGACCACTGTTTGAAAAAAGGCCTGTGAAACATTCTTTGTCCGGATGCATGTTCGGCATATTCCTGCGTGAGTTTGACAATACCCTGTCCTGCGTAACCAAACGAGGGTTTAAGTACAATTGAACCATGGACGCTAAGAAATTCACTCACATCGGATTTCTTTTTGATTAATCGTATCGGAGGACAGAGATCGGCGACTTCAAGTAAAAATGTTTTTGACGAAGTCCGGATAATCCCTGAAGGCTCATTGAGAATATGGTCTTCCGGGATTATTTCAGGCAACGCATGAAATAATTTCGCAGGGATAGGTGGCGGAAGTCGCAGAAAGATGAAATCATAGTCTACGAGTTCAGCTTCTGTAGAACTTGTTTCGTAGAGTTGCAAAGCACGTGCGTATGTGAGTCTTGGTACAGCAGGAATTACCGAAAGCACAGCATCCGTTTTTCCATCAAAAAACAAGGCATTCTCCGGGATACCACGACTGGCGATATCTACGGAGTTGACTTTCGGATGTGCTGCAAGTGTCGATGCAAGTGCATAGACCGAATTCTCAAGTGTATGCGTGCTATGATCTGTGAGGATGAGGATGTTATAGTCCATCAGTCTACAAGAATTTGCTTCATCAGAGCCGGATCATCATCGAGAGACTGAAAAAGTTTATGCCGGAAACGACCTCTTTGTGTCAGTAATGTCTGCGCCATCTTGTCTATCGCTATTGTTGACAATACTGTCTGGATGTATGCTTCAATGAGATCATCCAATCCCAGTCCAAGACTATTGAAATCCCGGCGGTCCATGAGCAGGAGACGGCTGGTATCTGTCTGCCATTCACCGTTTTGATCCAGAGAAGAAAGATTTGTGCCAAGCATGCTCCACGATGAATCATCCGGAGAGATCTTACCCTTGAGCGGTGCAGCTGCCCGACGTGAGTATACTGCAAGCGGTCTGATCCCTTTTGCAGTACCACTGAGCATCATACGCACATCGAAGACGAAGGTGTGTTCTTTGCTACTGGGAACCATACCCACGTGATACATCCGTCCATGTGGAGTTTTTGATGACCATTGAAAATTACCGATCAGGCTTTGCACGATAAACTTATCGTACTCAAAATCAAGACGCATGAATGCATCGAGTTCTTTTTTTGTGACTATCGTATATACCCCCAATCCGGCATTGCTATAAGGCACTTTCACCACTGCCTGGCCACCAAGCTTCTTTACCCAAATGGGTACTTCGTTTTTGGAAACATCCCAGATCGTATCAGGAGTATAGATATGCAGGCCGGCAGGAGCGAGTTCCGCATTGAAAATATCATAGGCTTTGGATGCTACCAGTTTATTGCGGCCACCGGCAAGACATGCGATCACAGGATTGAAAATGCGCGTTTTTGTTTGTATCGGAATGCGATTCCAGGGTTTTTGTGTGACATAGCGGAAGGCAGCACGGATAGGATGCCAGACATCTTTCTCATCACGTACTTCCAGGATACCATCAATGAATCGGGACGATGTATCTGGATCCTGATCTCTGAACGTCGCAAGAAAAACGGGCTCATTGAATATATCTGCCATCGTGGCGGCGTAACCGGTATTCTCCATTTCGTTTTTGTCATAGATCACGGCAAGTGCACCATTGATAAGCCCGCGTTTCACTTCAGCGAAGGGCTTAAAGGACCGCTCGATCAAACTGCGATAACCACCTTGTTCCTGATGCTCGTCAGCCAAAGGCATTGATTTTTGCCCTGATGGACAGGAGTTATTTTCGATGACAACGATCTGCCGTTTTCCTTCAGCCGAGGTGACATTGATGAGATCGGCACCTGACCAACGAAAGAATTGCAGGTCATATGTGAGCAGGTCATGTAGTATTTTGAGGTCTACCGATGGGTGCAGGTGACAATACCGTTGGATGAGTCGTTCCTGGCTCAGATTAAGAAAAAAATTAAGAAGAGGATGGATGGTTGCATTGTGTGCCTTCTCATACCAGTATTGTCTTGAGTCGAATGACCCCGGCTGTATCAGAATGGCATGGCGTTGTGTTCCGGTGACCACGTCTTATGGGCGATTTGCCGGTAAGTTAGAAGAAGCAGGGCAAACCGGTGATGTCGGTGAAGCCGATGAAACCGGGAAAACAGCGGAAGTCGGGAGAATCGGGAAAGTCGGTAACGCTGGGGTTCGCCCCCTTCCGGTTAATCGATGAAAGGTATTTGAACTGTAACGCTTGTGTTAGAATGTTCTAAGGATTGATTGCTCAGACCGCAGACAAACAGAAAACGGCACTATATTTGTCAAACGACTCATATCACTTTAAAGAAAAAGACAATATGAAACTTGCCTCTACTCTTTTAGTTCTTTGTATGGCGCTCTTGCAGAGTATCACGTATGGACAAGGTTGTGTTGCGATCAGAAGTCAGAGTTGTGCCGGCAATTTCGTGACAGGGAGTAACCAGACCGGAGTGATGTATCGCGGAGATATCGTGACTTCTCTTGGATATCGACATTTTAAATCATTCCGCCATTTCCGCGGTAGGGAAGAAGAAGAGAATCGTGTCCAGGAAGGCACAGAAGTAATCAATCATTTTGATGGATTTGATCTTGGTGTGAGTTATGGTCTTACAGATCGGCTTGCTGTGACATTGATCCTGCCTTTTGCTGTGAATGACCGTTCATCGATGTACGAGCACTACGGAAACTCCGAAGAAGCAAATCCGGGCCGCGACAGATTTCATACTCAATCTGCCGGACCTGGTGACATTCGTCTTTCGGGAAGTTATTGGCTCTTTGATCATACCAGTAATGGAAATCTTGCCCTGGGCGTAACGATAAAATTTCCAACAGGTAAGGCGGATGTCCAGGATGAGTTTCACAAACTGGATGACAATGGACAAGACTATGTGATCACGCAGGCTGTGGATCAATCCATACAGCTCGGTGACGATGCCTTTGGGTTCGGTCTTGAATTTCAGGGCTTTCAAAGTCTGTTCGGCAATTTTTCGTTGTACTATAACGCCTCATACCTTGTGACTCCAAGGAATGTCAACAACACGTTGAGAAGAGCGAATGCAGATCCGGAAAATCCCTTTAGCTATTATTCCTGTCCTGATCAGTATGCAGCACGTCTTGGCTTCCTCTATTCCCCTTTCCGCAATTTGACAGTTGGATTTGGGGGGAGAATTGAAGGTATCCCATCGTCAGATCTGTTTGGAGAATCTGAAGGGTTCCGCAGACCTGGTTATGCAATATCTGTTGAACCAGGTATTTCGTTACTCTTGAATCGATTTGCAGTCAGTCTCAATGTGCCTGTCGCTATTGAGCGTAACAGAGTGAAGAGTACATCCGATATCATCAACAACAGTCATGGTGATGCAGCCTTTGCAGATTATGTCATCAATGCAACGGTCACATACCTGATCACTCAACATCCTGTGATGGAGAGTCACAACTGAGTTTTGACAGAATTGTCTATTCATTGATAGATTTTTCAGAGGGGCCGGATTGTGCGGCCTCTTGTGATTTATATCGGAGACTTCGAACTTCACCCTTATTTTCAATTCTAAAAAAAGCCTTCACGATGTCTCTTGTAGAACAATTCAATGCCTATCGCTCGAGGATGAACGATCGTATCCTTGGACAAAACCATAAGGTCACCAATCGTTTTTTTAGTTTGGACACCCAGACTTACCAGGAGGGCCCGGTCGATACAAAGACGAAAGAGATGTTGGGTCTTGTTGCCTCCTACGTACTGCGCTGCGACGATTGTATCAGATATCATCTGGGCAAGTGTCATGAAGCAGGCGTGACCTCTGACGAGATCTTTGATATTCTGGCTGTCGGCAATATCGTTGGTGGCTCAATTTGCATCCCCCATATGCGACGGGCGATTGAGTACTGGGATGTATTGGAACAAGCAGGTGATCAGACGGTACCGTGATTGTACATCCGGTAGATCGACACCAACATGCGTAATGGGAGAGCGATTGCGCTTAAGGTGCTGGCTATACCAAAAAAGATCATCTCGCCCTGGATATAGCGCATGACAGAATACTGACGCGATATAGGAAGGTGGTCTACCAGCGTTTGCAGGCCTTTTTCCTCAAGGTAGTTCGAGAAGTCGCCCAGGCTCATCACGAGGACGAAAGTGACGATCGCGCCACCAGCAAGAATCAGAAATTTTGGCCAAAACAGCTTTGCGATAAAGGTATGTTTCAGGAAAAACGCGTATCGGGTAAAGGTGATAAAAATCACGATGTACAAGGCATTTGGGATATAAAAAGGGTAGCCGTGCGTCTGCAACCGGATAGGCAGAAGAATTGCCACTACAGCCAGCAGAGTAAACCCCCACCAAATAATTTCAAGTTTACGCCTGAGGTCGATGGGATCCATAGCGCGAAGGTAGTTTCTTCCGGTGTGCTCTGAGGACGAGGAGGCGTTCCTGGTGTGTTCAACCCGCTATCAAATAACAAATTCGATGTTCTGAAATGCCCCCGACGCCTGGAGAGGCGAGAATAGATTTCAGGTTTTCCGGGGACTTCCGATTTCTTTGTTTGGATTTTCAAAAAAAGCTGCATATTCGCAATACGACATTTATACATCAACACACTCACGTCCTGACATAAAGATTCTTTCCTGAGAATTGTCGACCAATTTGATCCATTGTTTTTTTAAATCATGAAACGGAAGAAAAACCATCCGGACCGATTTAATCCTGATAAATACAGGGACGGCCCCAAGAAAACTCCTAAACTCAAGCAACCCAGATCGACCTGGGATGATGAAAACCTCGATGAGGCATTCGATGAGTGGATGGATATGCGTCGCTGGAGCAATAACGGCGATGAAGAAGAATAGAGCAGACGAATCACTTACCAGGTTTCTCGGCTCATTAACAGGGTGTTAATAGCCGGGTTAATTTTCTGGTAAAGAGTAGACCTCCTCTTGCATGGTCGTATACCCTCACCATACCTTACGGTGTCCTTCACCAAAATTGTATGATGATGAAACACATGCCACTCATTGCCGCCTGCATCACAATGCTCGTCGCCGGATGTTCTGAAGAATATCTTCTCGAACGCAAGGAAGATAAACTGGTCGGTACCTGGGAATTTGAAAAGGCATTTTACAAAGCGGACCATGCACTTTTCAGAAACAATATCACCAGCGATTACCGGGATGACATTCTGGAATTCTATGGTGATTATTCTGCAGTCTACATAGACTATTCACTCAATACAGCCTTTCCCGGCGACTGGCAGATTATCCTGGATAAAGACTATTATCATACCGAGGATGGCAGCGGCCAGAATGTTGAGTTTTTTATAGATGTGGTGTTCTATGACCTTGTGCAAGGAGACGACTTCGCATTCTTCGGCTCCATCGACAGACTGAACAAAGACAAGTTACATTTCGAAGCACGCGATAGGAGAGGGACCTATACGTTCAAACTGTGTAGAAGATGAGATACATTCAGAAAGCTGTCACTGTGAGATCATCCATGAGAATGGAAGTATCACTACCTGCATTCCAGAGATCTACACCGCCCTGATCGAAGTCAGCGTCTCGCGGAATCCGAAGATCTACGGAAAATCGTTGTGTTTCTCCATCATGTAACGCACGATACACGCGGATCACCTGAGTCTTCACCATCTCATCTCCTTTGAGCAAGTGCACGCGGAACTGTGCCATCTTCCATGTATCCCATTCCTTCTTCGTGCAGCGGAAGGTAGCTGTTGCACGCAGCCATTGTGTGTTTTCGGGAATGGTAAACCGGATGAGCGCTACGAACTCATTCTGTGGACCCACACAAGCAGATTTACTTCCTGAGATTACCGCGATGGGACATTGCAGGGAACTGTCCTGTTTTTCAAAATCTTCGCTGACGATTTCAACGCCATTCCTCATACCTTGATACCACTCATCACTATCGAGCAGGAACTGTGCATCTTCCTCCACTTGATATTTGCCAAGTATTTTCCAGAAGTAAGCTTTCGTCATGTCGCCTGCACGGAGCAGTCCGCCATGATGCGCCTGATGGGTCAGCCAGAGATTGTAATAGATGCAGAGAGCAAGGAGGAACCTGCCTGCGATCCTGAGAGGTTTGGACGAAACAATTCTTTCTATACATGCTGCAAGCGGAAATGCTAATACAGGATATAATTGTACCATCGAGCGTTGACCGAGACTTCCACCATACCACCAGATATCCCATGCCCATGTGACATACATGGAGAGGACTGCAAGAGCGCACAACGGATAAAAAAGTGCGTTATTTTTTCTCCAGAGAAAGTAGAATCCAATGAGTGAAAATACCATGACAGGTGTATAGATCAGCCATCCTGCGCGATAGCTGAACAACCCGTTCAGAATATGAGGACTCAGCCAACTAAAACCTTGATCCTGATAGCTGTAGACGATCCAATCTCCGGTGGCATATTTCCAATACACAATCTGCAGCATACCCATAACCGCAAATGCACAAGTGGCAGCAAACAAATGTTTCCAATGTTGTCTGAAAAACTTCACGCGCGCAAGCATTGCAGATTTACTCCCGACTCCCCATAATATTGGTAGCAGGATCGCGATCGCTTCTGAGGGGCGGGTCAATGCGATAAGTCCTGTAAGCAACCCAATCATCAGAGCGGTCGAGATCTTCTGATTTGTCCAGTATCGGGAAGTGAACAAGAGCAATGCGGCGTACAAGGTGAATAAGTAGTTGTGCGTCATTGCATGGTTGATGGATGCGTAATCGAGATAGTTTGTAGCAAATGCAATGGTTACGAGTGTAATAGCTACAACTCCGTCACTGAAATACGTGCGTAATACAAGACGCAACAACCATAATCCGAGACAAGCTATTAAAAGGCTCCCGAGAGAGATTGCGAGTTGATACGGTCGCGAGAATCCATCAGCAGGATGGGAAGTCAACGGTGTGATGAGGTCAGCAATCAGGAAGAAAGGGAGATATTGCAATGCCAGGCCTGAGGAGTATTTCATGACCATGTTACCGCCAGGATGTAAATACGCCTGATCTCCCGGTGCTGGGTAATAGCGGTTCAGGATATCATCGTGCCATGCAAGGCGTTTTGCGTCATGATAGATGAGGAAAGCCGGGAGGTAATAATAATACCCGGAGACATCCCAGCTGATGGTAGCTTCAGTGCGATCTAGCTTCCATTTAGGATAGTATATCAGACCACCAGTCAGGAGGAGTGCGATGCAAGCCAGATATGTAATTATCGACTTAGACAATATAAGAAGGTAGATTTCGGGGCTCAAGATAGGAGGGGAGGTTGAAACACGTGTCAGGCACAAATGTTACTTCAATTGATAACACATAAGGATGGCTATGTAAGACACTGTTGCATTACAGTCGTACGCTGTTGAGCAATTCGAAGGGTCTACGTAAAACGCTGTTTCATAGTGGAGTCTGCGTAAAACGCCGTTTCATGACGGGGTTTGCGTAAAACGCCGTTTCATGATGGAGTCTGCGTAAAACGCCGTTTCATAATGGAGTCTGCGTAAAACGCCGTTTCATGATGGAGTCTGCGTAAAACGCCGTTATATAGTGGGAGTCTACGTAAAACGCCGTTATATGGTGGGAGTCTACGTAAAACGCCGTTATATGGTGGGAGTCTACGTAAAACGCCGTTTCATGGTGGGAGTCTACGTAAAACGCCGTTATATGGTGGGAGTCTACGTAAAACGCCGTTTCATTCTAGAACATCGCAGTTACTCTGCATCATTTCTTGCGTGAATGCCACTTCTTCATCAACCCTCAACTTATCCACCAAGGTCTGTTGTAATTCAAGCATGTCACGAAACCCCGATTTACTGAATGCATAGTAATTCCTCAGACCATGGACTTCAGCTGACACCAACCCTACTTGCCTCAGCTTTTTCA
Source organism: Saprospiraceae bacterium (assembly GCA_035292505.1). GTDB lineage: Bacteria > Bacteroidota > Bacteroidia > Chitinophagales > Saprospiraceae > DATDQA01. Next base: position 17,440 of record DATDQA010000032.1, read on the forward strand.
GGTGCTCGGAGATCGTACCCGCAGTGAGTGGGAGAATTTTCACCAGATCCGTCACCTGCATTGGTCCTTTCTCTTCCAGCAGGAGTAGGATAGAGATTCTCGCTGGATACCCCAAAGCCCGGTTAAAAATGCTGACCTGCTGATCCATGATTGGAAACAATTCACTCTTTGGAAATGCCATACTCTTTGATTTAGGCGTGCATAATTTAAAATGACGCTGCAAGGATATGTCGCCTTCCACCTCAGAGTCGTTTAATAAGCCATTACTGACGTTTGTAGTCGTTTGTAAGCGTTTGTAAACGAATATGGGGCTGCAAATACGCGTAGAAATCTTGGCTCACCGAAGCACTGTATCCAATCGACTTCGCTGAACTCCGGACGATCATTTCGGCAACGAGCAGATTTGGTACCCAGCATAACCAGGAGATGGCCTGATAAGCAGGAATAAACTCAATGTGCAGGACAAATTGTGCCAATGGCAGCCAGAGCCTCAGCGTAACAGCAGCAAAAGTCAGTGCATAACATCGGATCATCCATTTGCGATGTGTCTCAATCTCTTTGTGATGTATTGCCAGGTAGGCATGTGAAGTTATGATCAACCACAAAACAGCCAGCGTACCGAAACCCAAACTTGAAATCACTCCACCTGTTGCATATCGGGCTATGAACAACGCTGCTATTTCCTGCCGTGAGACATGTGATCATATAGATTTTTGCCAATCGTCCGGTGCACGAGAAGGTACTTCCTCTTCAGTTTCGTACTGAACTGTGTCCACCCAATAAGTAAACCAACACCTCCGCAAATGATATGTGTATAGAATCCAATCCGCCATGGAACATTGTCGAGAATCGCTTCGGATTTTGAGCTTAAAAGCCCTTGCGACATATCCGTCACAAAGTACAGGAAAGGGTATACGCCAACGATTGTAGCCAAAAGGGCTATGATGATCCATGCTGTTTTGTTCATACCTCTGTTATTTTCCGGGAATGTCGGTACGAAACATCTCGATGCCTTTTCTGTCCTGCATCGTGACATAGACTGTCCGGCCATCAGAACCACCGAAAACGAGGTTGCTACATTTTTTCCCTCTCAGGGAGACTTCACGTAGTTGCGAGCCATCTGGTGATAAAATTGCCACCGTCCCTTTGTCATAACGCGTCACGTACAGGTTTCCTGCCTTATCACACTTCATACCATCTAATCCATAGTCGGGGAATTGTGCAAATAAACGTTTGTGCGAAATATTGCCATCCGTGTCGACATCAAAAGCCCAGATCCTGCGCTGTACACTTTCATTCACATACAGGATTCGTTCATCAGGGCTGAGTTCTATGCCATTTGTTGTACCCATGGAGTCCTGCAAAAGCACAAGGTTCGAATCGGGATCGATACGCCATATCTGACCCGTGCTTTCCTTCCAGTCCGGGTCAGATGCGAACAACTGGTCACGTCTGTTGATACAGAGGTCGTTGGGCTGATGAAATGCATCGCTATGGACAAAAGCTGCGACGGCATTGGTTGTCATATCCACTGCAAGTATATTGTGACCTGTGTAGTCGGCGAGGTACATCGTCCCTCTGCTGTCAAACTGAATACTATTAGCAGTACTGCCCCGGGGAAGTGTAAGAAATAACTCTGCCTTGCCATCGGCATTTACTTTACCGAGCGTCCCATCGTGACGAAAATTCACAACATAGAGATGACCTTTTTTGTCAAAGGCAGGTCCTTCAATATTATTGGAGAAGAGATTTTCCGCAGTAAAATCCTTTGATGTAAAAAGGTCAGCGGTTTCTTCTGAAGGTGCATGACAACAGATATGCAATGTCAAAGCAAAAAGAAGATAATACAGGGAAGCGGATATCGTCTTTGCGTACATGTCTTGCAGTTACTCTTCTTCATCTATGACATTTTCACTGATGAGTTTCTTTGCCTGTTCGGCTTCCTCGGGGGCTACATAGACCTCTACATCTCCGATAAGAAATTCATCGTCCTTGCGATCCAGCAATACCGGATGTAATCCATGCTCTTCCAGGATGTCCGCAACCAAAGAAGCCTGATATTCGTATGCAGCGCGATACACGACTGTCCATCCTTCTACCATGTCTTGTGATATTTTGATTGATGATTAATTGATCCCGGTGCTAAAAATACAGTTAGATTTCAATTCAGTTGGTTGCAGTTCTATTTTCTACATTTAAGGTTGATGAGATATACAGACATATGAAACGCAGACAACTCCTCAGGACTCTCAGCATGGGAAGTCTATCAGCTCCCTGGCTGACCAATGTCAATCCGGACATGGTGAGTTTCTTTACATATCGCACTAAACCTATTTCGTCGCGACCTGGTCCTGCAAGAAGGATCACCGGGATCGTGCTCGGCGCCGGATCACGTGGTAATACATATGGTGACTATGCTGTTCAGTTTCCGGAAGAGCTCGATATCCTAGGTGTTGCAGAACCCATTCCTGTGAGGTTGCAGAAATTCAGTCAAAAACATGACATCAGTGCAGATCGCCAGTTTGTGACCTGGGAACATGCCTTCGAGCGACCGAAGTTTGCTGATGTCGTGATCATTACCACACCCGATCACCTGCATTATGGTCCTGCCATGCAGGCACTCGCCATGGGATATGATTTGTTGCTTGAGAAACCCATCGCTCAATCATGGCGTGAATGCAAAGAAATTCTTGACCAGCAGAAGAAATATGATCGCATCGTCGCCGTGTGTCATGTCCTGAGGTATGCGCCATATTTCGAGAAAATCAAGGAACTGTTTGATGCGCAGTTTTTCGGACGGGTCACGAGCGTACAACATTTCGAGCCGATTCAGCATGTGCATATGTCGCACTCTTTTGTGCGAGGCAACTGGAGGAATGCGGAGCAAAGCAATCCCAGCATTTTGCAGAAATCCTGTCATGACATGGATATTCTCCGTTGGTGGTTAGGAAGGCGGTGTACGCATATGTCCTCTTTCGGTCATCTCACGTGGTTCAAAGAAGAGAATGCGCCGGCAGGCAGTACAGCACGCTGTACAGACGGATGTGCAATTGAAGCTGAATGTCCATATTCTGCCTTACGCATTTATTACCGTGATCGTACATGGTTGTACCATTTTGATCTGCCCGCCGACGAATCTGCGCATGGAGAAGCAATTCTGACCAATCTTCGGGAGGGTCCCTATGGACGTTGTGTCTATCGTTGTGACAATACAGTGATGGATCACCAGGTCTGTGCGATGCAATTTGAAGATGAGATCACCGTGACGTTTCAAATGGAAGCCTTTACGCATTATCATGGCCGGAAGACACGCGTGATGGGTACTATGGGTGATCTGGTCGGAGATGGTGATGAGATGATGTGCGTTGATTTTCGTACCGGAAAAATCGAACATTGGAACGTAGCAGATCATGTGGAGATTGATTCAGGTCATGGTGGTGGTGATTGGCGACTTGTGAAGGATTTCTTAAGTGCCGTGGATACACATGATATATCTCTCCTCACGTCAAATCTTGATGCGAGTATGGACAGTCATTTGATGTGTTTTAAGGCTGAAGAAAGCAGGAAAGAACTCGTAACAAAGGAGATTCTCTATTCATAATTCTCAATTCTTGTTTTGCCAATCTGAGACTCAAGAATCAGGAATCAAGAATCACACATCAATCTGCGTTCCACGACAATTCTTCGATCCGCAGTGACAGGCGTAGAGCTGTATTGTCTTTTTGGTGTGTGGCTTCTCTACCTGCAGGTGATAATCATAAGTGAGCTCTTCACCCTTTTTGATGTTATGGATCGCCTCGATGAACACGCGACGTCCGTATTGCACAGCTTCACAATTTGGATCGCAGGCATGATTGATAAACCGGGCTTCATTGCCTTTTGAATTGGCATCGATGACAGAATCGTCGTCGACAGAGAAGAGGACAGTATGGTGGTGTATGCCATCGTCCTCGCCGTAACGGGTGTTCGCTTCATCCTCGGTGATAAGTTCCCCTTTGTATTCGATGACTGGTGTTCCTTTCCTGATGTTCTTTGATGCGAAGACGCCTCTGCCATGAATAGGTGAGTCCTTTACAACAAAGAGGGGCTTCTTCCGATTACTGATCTTTGGTGGATCGGCATCCACAACTTCTTCCCCTTTCGCGTAGAGCTTTTTTAGCTTACGATACTTGTCATTGAGTTTCTTCCAGGAAGTAATCGGAACAACAGCAGCTACTTTTCTGCCTTTGTCATCTGTGAGAAAGCGGATGTCTTTCATAACACGCAAATGTAATTCGTTCTGCCGTTAGCCGTTAGCCGTTAGCTGTTAGCTGTTAGCTGTTAGCTTTTGGCTTTTGGTTTGTTTTAATACATTAAACATTGCTCTTAGGCAATTTCTATCGCTTCCAACCAATGCACTGCCTTCCTTCCTGTGAAATGAGCGATCTGATGTCTGCAACTAAACCCCGAGGCTACAAGTCTGCTTTCTGGTTCCTGTTCGATCGCCGGAATCAGCACACGTCGGGCCATCTTTGCAGAGATCTCCTCATGCTCGCGTTCGTATCCAAATGACCCCGCCATTCCACAACAACCGCTATCCGGTTCAATGACATGTGCCCCGCACGCTTTCAGGATGTGATGAATGGACTTCGTACCAAACAACGCCTTCTGATGGCAATGCCCATGCAATAAAATCTGCTGGTGATGCGTACCCGGCGTTTTGCCTTTCTGATCTTTCATTTGTTCACTCACCCATTTCTCTATCGGGAGGATACCGGTATGCATGCGATCTCCTAACATTTTGTCATCAAGCATGTCCGGAAGGTCATCCGTGAGCGCGGAGGCACAACTGGGTTCGCACACGAGTACAGGAGTATTACGGTGCAGATAGCTATCGAGAACATGTGCAATACCGGTTCCTTCCTTTTTTGCGAGTTCAAGAAAGCCATGCGAGATCCGTGGCCGTTGACAACACCCGGATGCGACTGTAACATCATAACCAAGATGGTTGATGAGTCTGACTGCCGCTTTTCCGATTTCAGGTTCATAATAGTTGAGATAGGTGTCTGCAAATAATACGACGATGGGTCCGTCGAAAGGCTTATAATTCTTGTGAAACCAATCAAGAAATGATTGCCGGCTATATGCAGGAAGAACGCGGGTTCGACTGAAACCTGCACTTTTTTCCAGCACATTTCGGAAAAGCGCTGATCCCTGTATCGCATTGACGAACGGCGCCATCGGTCCACAGATGTGTTTCGCCATCACTGCCGAATCGCGAATCATTTTGTCACGCAATGTGATGCCATATGCTTTGTATTGCATCTGCAATACTTCGCTTTTCAATCTTGCCATGTCCACGCTACTGGGACATTCTGCCTTGCAGGCTTTGCAGGAAACGCAGAGATCCAGGGTCTCTTTGAGTACTGGATCGGATAATCCCTGCGTGGAAAGCTGCCCTGACATCGCAAGTCGTAGCGCATTCGCACGACCGCGTGTCGTATGGATTTCGTCACGTGTGACCATATAACTCGGACACATCGTGCCGCCGGATATTTTCCTGCATGCACCAATACCCGTGCATTGATGCACTGCACTATGGAAATCGATCTGATCACGATAATGATATACCGTCTCTACAGGTTGATCGCGATACTTTACGCCATAACGCAAATCCTGATCCATCGGTGGAGCATCGACGATCTTCCCGGGATTGAGAATACCTGCAGGATCGAAAAGCACTTTGACGTCTTTGAAAAGAGCATACAACGTATCACCGTAAAATTCCCGCAGGAAACTACTGCGTATCAAGCCATCACCATGCTCGCTGCTCCATGATCCTTTGTAATACACCACAAGCTTGAACACGTCGGCAGCAATCTTTTTCATCTTCTCAATGTCTTCAGCCAGATGCAGGTTGAGGATGGGACGTACATGGATCACGCCTACACTTGCATGCGCATAATAAGTAACCTCTACGCCATACCCTTCACAGATTTTCAACACCTGGTCGATATACTCCGCAAGATTTTCTACCGGGATAGCAGCATCTTCAATAAACTCCACACCTTTTTTCTCACCCGGCTCACCAAGCAGCAGTCCAAGTCCGCGTTCACGGATACCCCAGACATTCCTGTACGTCTCGCCATCAGGATAGATATCATAAGCATAGCCATAACCCTTTTCTTGCAGGGCTTTAATCATCTCTTTCGGCCGTGACAAGACATCTTCTTCCGTATCTCCATAGAACTCTACCATCTGGATTGCCTGAGGATCGCCCTTGATGAAACCACACATGCTTTGTGTCTCCAGATTTTTGCGACTATAATCCAGGAGGAGCTTGCTCAGTATTTCAACAGCTGCCGGTTTGTATTGTAGCATCAACCCTACAGGGCGAATCGCTTCGACACGGTCCCTGAAATGAATGACTGCCACAGACCTATACTTTGGCAATGGCACAAGGTTGAGCGTAGCTTCGAGAAAAATACCAAGCGTACCCTCACTACCGAGGAAGATCTTACCGGGATACCAGGGATTATCGTCGAGCAACTCATCGAGGCAATATCCACCGACACGTCGCATTGTCTTTGGAAAGCGACTTCGGATTTCTTCTTTGTGTGTAGTGACCTTCAGGTAGAGTGATTTCCAGAGACTGCGTTCGCGTGTACTTTGATCCAATGAGGCAATCTCATGTTGAGTATATGGCCTGGTATGGATGATTGTGCCATCACTCAACAGCACCTTCAGATCCAGGACATGATCGCTGGTCTTTCCATACAAGATGCTCTTGGTGCCGGAAGAATTATTCGCAATCATTCCTCCGATTGCTGCGCGCGTGGATGTAGCGGGATCTGGTGCGAATTCCAGCCTGTCTTGTTTGATATAGTTGTTGAGCTCTCCACGACTGATGCCTGGCTGTACTTTGATCTGCCGCAACGCAGGATCGTAAGCGAGGATTTGGTGCATATACTTTGTAAAGTCGAGCACCAGTGCATGACCCACAGTTTGTCCCGCGAGACTTGTACCACCACCGCGTGCGAGGATCGGGACCTTGTATTGTTGTGCAAGCGCTACTGTCTTGATCACATCTTCTTCATCCAGAGGACAAACCACTGCGACCGGTTGTATCTGATAGATGCTTGCATCCGTCGCATAAATTCCGCGACGAAGGTCATCGGAATGCACATCGCCCTGAAGAACCTGCCTGAGCGCTGTGATGAAGGCAGTGTGATCGGACATATGGGTAAATATAAAGAGGAGCAATCGACCAGGGACTATCGAATCGATGGTATATCAAGATCTCTGCAGATTTTCTTTGCGAAGAAATCATTGATTTCCCGGCGCCCTGGTACACACCAGATGTTCTTTTTATCGTGATGGATAAATACTGTACGATTACCTCCTTTACTCAATTTTTCGCATCCATGCTGGCGTAAATGCTTGATCAAATCGCGCCGTTTCATGCATTTGGTATAGGTATTCTTTCACGGATGACATCTGTACCTTATAGCTCTTCTCGCATCAAGTATCGATTTGCTTCAAGAATGAGTTGAATTGCTTCCTTGAGATTTTCGCGCGTTTCTCCCAATGTAGATCCTTGCGTATTTGCTCCAGGCAGTTCCTCCACGAATCCAATATATCCTTCCGGAACTTTTTGAAAAACTGCAGTAAAGTGGGTTTCCATTTTCAATATGAATTTGATCGTAAATCTACCTATTTGTCATTGAAGATGAATTAGTGCAGCGAACACCTCGTTCTGAGAATAACAAAGCGTATCAAAAGAAGAAATAAATCGCATTTCTATCTTCGTGCCTCAAAAAAATATCATATATCATGAAAAATCTATTTTGCCTGACGCTTTTCATTGCAGGTACACTTACAGTATCCGGGCAGTCAAAGGCGATCTATGTCAATCCGGACTTCAATAAACTCGCGAAAAATCACAAAGAACTGGCAATCCTGCCTTTCGATGTGACCATGGACTTGCGCCCTAAAGAGCGTGAACAAATCACAGACGAGCAACTTCACGCAATGGAAACGAGTGAAGGCAAGGGCGTGCAAGGTGCATTGCATTCCTATTTTCTGAAAAAGCGAACTCAGAATGATTTCAAGGTCGATTTCCAGGATCCGCGCAAGACGAATGCAGAACTTACAAAAGCCGGTATCGATTTTACCACGATACGGGAACGCACACCTGCTGAACTGGCTGCACTGCTCGGCGTAGACGGTATCGTTTGGGGTGATTTTCGTACTTCAAAACCTATGTCGGAAGAGGCTTCTGCTGCGCTTGGGATTCTCTTTGGTATATGGGGCCCAACAAATTCCGGTAGTATTTCAATTCAGATCTCTGATGGAAAATCCGAGGAGATTCTCTGGAAATATGACAAAACACTCTCGCGTTCTCTTGGTAGCGACATCAATACAATCATTGATGCAATGATGCGCAAAGCAAGCAGGAAGTTTCCGTATAATTTCTTGTAACTGGCAGAAAGGCGGAATGGCAGAAAGGGCAGAAATGGTAGAAAGGGCAGAAAGACAGAATGGCGGAACGGCAGAATGGCGGAACGGATGAAAGGTGAATACACAGAGGTGTTGAATGCCTTTCCGCCTGGGTGTCTTGTCGAGCTTACTCGGCGCGAAACAATGGCAAGACAAAGACAATCTACCATTGTATCTTTGCAGTGATAAAATCTACTATACGACAAATTAAAACTTCGACTTGGTGGAATATTGATTTTCATATTGAGTCAATTGTGAACGATAACGAGATACAGCTTACTCATGTGAATTGGAACAGTTGGCTATTTTTTCCACAAATTGAGTCTATTCAGATTTAAATCATAAGCCACATGAGAGAAATTAAAGCAAATGTGGATCATGCAATGGATCAAATATTTGAATTTTCAGGTGATAATCAAAACCTAACTGTTAGGAATTTACCTGATTGGAATTTTAGGTCAAGATTAAGAGTCAGCACTAAAGGCATGCTAATTTAGAATCAATCGCGCATAGCAGCAGCCCGATTGGATATGGGACAATAGATGGTAATTACGTGCTTACATCAAACAACCGTTCCCTTCTGCCGTTCCGCCCTTTTGCCGTTCCGCCTTCTACGAAATCGTCCAGGTCCGCGTACCTGCAATCAACTTATCGAGATCCCCTTCTCCCTTCTGGGCAATGGCTGTCTCTATCTGTTCATACAAAAGATCCTCGTAGCAAGGTTGATCAATCGCATAGAGAACGCCAAAGGGTCTTGGCAAAGCGCCTTCATGTGAAGGGTCTTCAAAAAACCGGGTAAGCATCGTCGCCTTAAAGATGTCTTTCTCGTCATGGATCCAGAGATCGTTTTCCGAGATACCATTCGCACGCAGATCGACTATGACAGGCTTCATGTCTTTGAGCATGATTCCTTTTGATCTGTCGATACCGAAAACGAGTGGTTTCCCATGTTCCACAAAGAGACAGGTTGATGGTTTTGATTCCTTCTCGGTAAAGGTGAAAAAAGCACCATCATTGAAGATGTTGCAGTTTTGATAAATCTCAAGAAACGATGTGCCTTTATGCGCATGACTGCGATGGAGCATTTCTTTCAGATGTGTTGGATCGCGATCCATCGACCTTGCAATAAATGTCGCATCGCATCCCATCGCAAAAGCACAGGGATTCAGCGGCCTGTCGATCGAGCCCATCGGTGTGGACTTCGTCTTTTTGTTGAACTCCGAGGTGGGAGAATATTGCCCTTTTGTGAGACCGTAGATCTGATTATTGAAGAGAAGCAGATTCAGGTTGAAATTGCGTCGCAACAGATGCAGCATGTGATTCCCTCCGATCGACAATCCATCACCATCCCCGGTCACAACCCAGACAGCGACATCCCGATTCGCGATACGCATCCCGGAAGCAAAGGCCGGAGCACGTCCATGAATAGAATGCAAACCATATGTCTCCATGTAATAGGGAAAACGAGATGAACAACCAATACCGGAAATCACCGCGATTTTATCACGATCAAGAGCCAGATCAGCCATCACCGTTTGTACCTGTTTCAGGATTGAGTAGTCTCCACATCCCGGACACCAACGGACATCCTGATCGGTCGCGAAATCTTTGGCCTTGAGTGGTGATTCTGTAGGATTTGTTGCAGTTACTGCTGACATGGTATTTGATTATGCATGAAGTGAAGTTGCACTTGTCCGAACACATCGGGGACGGAAACTTCGCAAAGCATGTTATTTTATCATTTTATGGACGTCGCAGTTGTAAACTGCGACAATGTTGTGAATCAATTTTTCAATCAAGAATCAATAATTAAGAATCAAGAATCAAGAATCCCTCTCGCCACATACTCCAGTTCACTTTTCGAGATTGGTGTGCCTTGTATTTTATTATACTGTTTCACATCGATCAGATACTTATCGCGGATCACTCTCGCCAGTTGGCCGGTATTGATTTCCGGGATCAACACGGTTTTATAACGTTTCAGGAGAGCTCCAAGGTTGCGCGGCATCGGCCGGATATAACGTAATTGTGCATGTGCGACACTCTTCCCGTCACGCAAGAGAGATTTTGTCACAGCCTCACATACACCATAGGTCGACCCCCAGCCAAGAATCAACAGGTCACCGCTGTCCGGTCCGGAAGAGACTTTTTGCTCCGGGATATAATCTGCGATACGTTCGATCTTCGCCTCACGGATCTTGGTCATGTACTCGTGGTTGGCCGGATCATAGGAGATGTTGCCGGTATCGGCTTCCTTCTCAATTCCACCGATCCGATGTGTGAGGCCTTTTGTGCCTGGGATTGCCCAACTTCTCACTAGACGCTCATCGCGTTTGTATGGTAAGAAAGGTTCATCACTTCCATTTTCACGCGGTTTGGAAAAGGTGACTTTAATCTCCGGCAGATCGGCAGCCTTTGGAAATTTCCACGGCTCCGCACCATTCGCGATATATCCGTCGCTGAGGAAGATCACCGGAGTCATATGTTGGAGTGCAATACGGCATGCTTCAAAGACCGCTTCAAAAGCATCTGCAGGCCCCGATGCAGACACAACAGCTACCGGACTTTCACCATTTCTGCCATATAATGCCTGCAGAAGGTCGGACTGTTCTGTCTTCGTCGGCAATCCTGTCGACGGACCACCACGCTGAATATCAAGTACAACCAATGGAAGCTCGAGCATGATTGCCAGGCCAAGTGCCTCAGACTTCAGCGCAAGCCCGGGTCCGGATGTTCCGGTGATGGCCAGGTTGCCTCCATACGCTGCGCCGATGGCCGCACTGATTGCCGCGATCTCGTCTTCTGCCTGAAACGTACGGACCCCATAATGTTTGAGTGGTGCCAGTCCATGTAAAATCTCTGATGCAGGTGTGATCGGATATGAACCATAGAAAAGAGGCAGTCCGGATTTCCTGGCGGCAGCAATGAGGCCCATCACGACTGCTTCGCTACCCATGATACCACGATACGTTCCTTTCTCCAGGGGAGCTGCCCGCACTGTGTATTGTGTCATAAATGTCTCCGTGGTATCTCCATAAGCATAACCAGCCTTTAATGCCAGGATGTTTGCCTCGAGGATATCCGGCTTCCTGGCAAACTTGCCATTCAGGTATGCGAGGGTGTCGTCGAGATTCCGGTTGTAACGCCAGTACAAGAATCCGAGCACGAACATATTCTTGCACCGGTCCTTTTCCTTGACACCGAGAGGTGAATTTGCCAATGCATCCCTTGTCAGTTTGGTGATTGGGATGTTGAAGAGCTGGTAGCCTGCGAGACTGCCGTCTTCAAGCGGATTGATATCATCATATTTTGCGAGCCGGAGATTTTTACTGTCGAAACCGTCGGTGCTCACGATGATCGTACCGCTTTCAACCAGATTTTGCAGATTCGCTTTGAGGGCTGCGGCATTCATAGCGACAAGGACATCGACTTTGTCGCCTGGAGTATAGACCTCTGAACTGCTGAAATGGATCTGGAATCCCGACACCCCGGCGAGTGTGCCGGCAGGAGCGCGGATTTCTGCAGGAAAGTCAGGATATGTTGCCAGATCGCTGCCTGTGAGCGCAGTATTGTCGGTAAAAAGGCTTCCCGAAAACTGCATGCCATCCCCGGAATCGCCGGCAAATTTGATGGTTACTTCTTCGAGAACGAGGCTGTCTTTTGCCATGGTAATGATAGTTCTGAGATTGGGGGCGAAAGGTAGGAAGAATTGCAACCTCTGGCGTGAGTTTTTTCCCTCTCCATGCGAAAGGGACTGCGCACTTGCTTCACTTTTCAACATCGTTTAAATGTTGTTTTTTTGCGCACGAAAAGACACATTTATCGGGCAAGGCATGCCGATTTGGGTCAATTAGTCAATGTGAGTTATATTGGATACCAAATCATGGCTTGTCAGAAGTTTAGCATTTTGAAATCCTCGAAGCATCTCTGTCTGGGTCTTTTCATTTTTCTCATGGGTGTCAGTCGGGTTTGTAGCCAGGTGAAAACTGACACGTTTGTATTGTGACGACATCGTGATTTTGTCAATTGGAGGCAGACGGCTGGTGAAAAGGACAGGTATCGATTTTGGTCTTTTTATTCCGACTCATACCGGAGGTGTCAATATTGCCATTCCATGGTTGAGAGTGACATTCCCGTTTTAAGGAGAAGCTATCAAGACATTTTATTATATATCATACTCTGCCTTTAAAGCCTCGCGGAAAATCTTATCTATCTTACTACGCGCAGATTTAGGGGTTTCAGGGTTTACCTTTACGTTATTTCGACATAAAGGGGTGTAACACGACAAAATCAATGCTGGCTGCAATCAAACACGGTGATGCAAATGCCTTGAAACGACTCTACCAGGAGTACAGGATACCGTTTATCCAATGGCTCACGGCGAAATATCCGATCGGCGAAGAAGATGCAAAGGATATCTTTCAGAATGTCGTTGTGATCTTCTACGACCAGGTATCTAGCGGCAAACTCACCGAATTACGAAGTGGCGTAAAGACGTATCTCTTTGGAATCGGTAAAAACCTGGCACACGAATCCATGCGGAAACAACAGAAATATCCCGAAGGCCCATCCGAACTCCTGATCAACCATGTGGTCGATGATTCAGGATACGAGGATAAAATGCAGTTTGAAGCGGATCTGCGGAATGCATGGCGCGGTCTCAATCTCATGGGCGATCCCTGCAAGTCGATCCTGCAGCTCTTTTATTTCGAGCGGCAGTCCATGGAGAGCATCTGTCAGCTCATGCAGTATAAAAACGCGGAAACCGTCAAACAAAAAAAATTCAAATGCCTGAAGCGGCTGAAGAAGCTGATGTTGGGTGAAACAGAAAAAGAAGAAAAATCATGACCTATACTGAACGACATCTTGAACAAATAGACGCAGAACTTTCGCGAACCGGCCGGAATGGTGATCCACCGAAACTCTCGCCACAGGATTCGACAGATCCCGCACTCAAAGCTGCTTTCCAGGACGTAGAGATGGTCTGGCAGGCGACAAGGCTGGAGAAATTGCAGGGGAAGCTGGAGATGCTGAAGGAATATGAAGAGGAAATCCAGGCTAAGGCGAAGGCTGAATTAGAGGCGGAGGCGGAGGAAGAACCTAAATTGAAAGTTGTGACGATGCAGAATCGGAAGTGGATACTGAGTATCGCGGCGGGAGTGGCCTTACTGGTGGTGGCTGGGTGGTTGATATTCAGACCGCAGGAACCACTGGCGATACAGCATGCATATCTGACGGAGCATTTTGATGATTATGTGTTGCATGATGTGATGAAGGGAGTTGGTTCCTCTGAATATACTCCTGAGCAGCTCAGGGCGTATAATCTGTTTGCCATAAAGGACTTTAAAAAAGCGATACCATTGTTGAAGAAGGAGTGGGAGGAAAATGGGGATACGTTGTCGCTGTTTTACTTGTGGGTGAGTTATAAGGCAGTGGGGAATAAGGAGAATGCGGAGAAATATCAGAAAGATGTGCTTGCAATTAAATCTACCGAAACTCAGAAACTTGTGCAGACCTTACTTGAATAAGAAATTTCAATTCGTCAAAACAAAACACCATGGCAAAGAAAAGAACTGATGGAAAACAACCCAAGGGAAACCTGGCAAAACCAATAAAACCAAGTAAACCTGGAAAACCAGGTAATCCACCTCCTAAGCCACCCGATGGACAAACTGTTGATGCCATTTTCAATGAAGTAAAAGCACGTCTTTTAGGGGTTGTTAAGGATGTACATGCGGTATGTGCCATCCCTACCCAGGGAGGAGAGTATAAAATCCGAATTACCCTGGATGAAAATACGAACGTGCAGGATGAAGATACCGTTCGCCAGGCCCTCGGTCAAATTCAAGGATTAGATACGATGAATGATATTGAATTCAATAAATCGAAGGCGCTCAACTTCTTTGCGCCATATCCTGTCTGTGCACAATACTCTGATATCAAGAGTTCATGTGGCCCATTTTTGAAGAACGGAAATAAGCTGGCTGTTCTGGCAGCAGCGCATGCTATGCCAGATGAGGGTGAGAGACTGAAAATGGCAAAACTGCATAGTTTGACGCCAGTGATGGCAGAAGTGCTCTATAATAAATATGGCGATCGCAGCACTCCCAGTACAGATATTGCGATTGCAGAAGTAATTAAACCATTGCCCGATTGGCCGATGTTTCTCACAAAAATTAAAAACCCGGTACCAGGTGAAGCCGTAAGTCATTTTGGAAGTGCAAGTGTGGAGGAATGTCCTGGAACTATTGTATCAACAATAGTGAGTGCGAATATAGGCGGGAAGATATTTCATGACATCATCCTTCTGTCCATTCATTCTCAGCATGGAGATTCAGGGGCGCCGGTTGTAAAAAGGGATAATAGTGTAATCGGCCTGATTATTGGCGGAGATTCAAGCTCAAATCAAATCTACTGCAGTAATCTGTCAGTACATCAAGGGCTTGTTCGGAACGCGTTTCCTTATGAGGGAATTTACCTGAATGGAACGAAGGAGAGATCATCATGGATCGACGAGAGAAGAAACAGAAAACGTGAAATAGAATTAAGGTTAATTTCGGGATGCATCATAAAACGCCCAAGTCGAGAAAATTACGGCGAGATTTTAGCAGACCTACCTGATGGTGGTGGACAAGTATCCGTATTGATCCATCCCGATCACAGTTTTGATTCCCGGGATCCGGTATTTACCAACAAGAGAGTGTGGTTTTTTGCCGTACCCCTGGAATACGTTGTACATGCAGAACAAATGGTTGGAGCAAGTAACCTGTCTCCATTGCTTGCGATAAATGTGTCAAATAAGAGGAGATCGCTTGAGCCTTTAAGCGGACTGCACAAATTACAGCCTTGTGGCACAGGAACAACTCCTCCGCCTCCAGCACCACCAGGTGGAGATCTCGCGATGAAAAAGTTGTATCTGTCAGATACTTATTCCGAAAAAACTAAACGCGTTCTGATGCCCAAAAAGAAAACAGCCGTATCCGCTATTTCTACAAGCAGTGGTAAAGGAAGTAAAGGAGGGTCAGTTTCTGGAAAAGATAAACCAGAAAAAGGTAAGGCTGGCAGCAAAGACTATTTTATCATTAATGATTATGGTGAATTGATGATCGTGCCTTCAATACGTCCGATACTTCCATGGGCGAAAGTTGTAGGTCATGACGTTAAGAAAGACAAGGCCTTTAAGCAAGCCCGGGCCAATAACCCAAATAGAGTTCTTAGAGAAAACGCTAAGGTTTGTTTGAGGTTTGACACATGTAGAAAAGATAATGACTGGGAGTGGAAACCTAAGAAGCGCACGGAATAGGGGTAAATTGTCTCTATTAAGAAAATAAGTCCCTACTGTTTATTCGTGTAATACTAACGAGCACCAATAGCCTGGTAGTTTGTATCTCTGTTTGTCCTTGAGCATTTTCAACTTCGTATTTCTCAATGAAGTTGGAGCTTTGTTTACAGTAAGAAGATCGTGATAGAATAGTTCAAAGAACTCTGCACTGGCATTCCCGCTCAAAGGCCATAAGGCTGTGATCGCTTCTTCAGCACCGAAGGCCTGGAATGTCCTTCCAATGCTCAACATACCTTCTTCATTATTGAGTTTTCCCGCACCCGAATCGCAGGCGGAGAGCACCAGGAGCTGAGGCCTGATGTCTTTATATCGGAGTTCATGTTGATACAATTTGTCTATCCGCCGGCCTTTGCGTAAGTAGAGTGTGCCGCTCGAACGATCAAGTGAGTCAAAAGTACCATGAGTGGACACATGAATGACTGATGCTTCATCAGCATAGTTGAGAAAATTTGATTTTGTACAATCATACCCGGTAAAATATTTTGCGTGCACACTTCCATAAAGCGTTTTAATGATCTCCAGTTCTTGTAACGAACTGATAAGTTCACTTGTATCTCCTGTAGAGGACTCATTGATTGTTTCTTTGCTGGAATATGCCATGGCCAGGATGTCCAGGGGTAGGTTCCGCAGTGTTCGTAAGTCATCACTCATGAGATCATTTGGAGAATAGGCGTAGGAAATTTGCGCCTCTTCGATGAGGTAGTGAGCACGCGTCACGATATCCTGATTTGTGCCAGGATTCACCTGCGGATTACTGATCACAAGACCTTCAAATGACAGAAGTCTCAATTTCTGATCTGGAATGATCAAGAGATCATATACTCCTTCCAGTTGATTCCAGGTATTTTGGAAGAGAGAGTTGTAGAGGTCATAGCTCAGGGTATAATACTTCAGAGTATCCAGCGTTTTTGGTGCTGCTGTTGCGATTTTGTGAAGTGTATATAAAGTATCAGTTTGATTAAGGATGAGCGCGGAATGCTTAAGAATCTGGAGTTTGAAACGACCATTTACTGCGATGAGTACATAGATATTGTTCTCGTTCCAGTATGGACTTCCGATATAATAGTTGATGACGGCCCGAGTGTGTTCTGAAGAATACTGCAAGAGATCGGCGGCGGAAATATCCAGCGGAGTGGTCAACTGCTCTATCACATGAGGAATTTCATTGGACATCTCACCGAAGATGGCTTGCCGTTCTCTGAGGAGTATATTGATTTGGTGATAGTTATTAGCCAGAGTAGCTTCTTCGAGATCAAGATCGTTTTTGATGAAGTGTTGAAACGAGGGTTTCTCTTTGTCCTCACTATGATAAAGGTGGTTGAGTATTTTATCCCGATTAAACCCTTGTGCCTTATAAGAGGTGATCAAATCGTGCATGTTTCTGAGCCAGCTTTCTGATCCGGTTTCTTTAAACATAAACGCGAACATCTCCATGCGTTTCCAGTAGTAGTAATTATCATAAAACTGTTGGTGCAGATAAGTGTCAATATCCAATGCGACAAAGTGCCGGCGCAATGTATCCACGGAATGATAGAGTCTGAGTGATCTTAAAATGAGATGTGTGTCTTTTTGTGCCATGCCCATATCTGCCAGTATTTCGGCACGCGCGGCAAAAAAACTCACCGAGGAGACATCAGATTTGAATGCATCGAGGTCATATGCACTACCAAATTTTCTGATCAACGCACTATCTACATTCGCCAAAGCAGGTACATAGATGCTATCTTTCTGATACGCCGCACTCAATACCCAAAAGGCTTCCACCGACGTGAAAGGATTTGGCGTTTTCTGCTTTTGGTAGTATTCGATTGCCTTCTGCAAATGATTTGCGCTTTGAGTATAGTCATCCATCAGATAGCGGCCCACCCCTGAGAGTCTTTCATATTCAGCAAGCCCCTCATTGTTATTCGTGTTTCGTCGATGAAGTATATCAAGATAGTGTATAGCACTGTCAGTCTGCAACACATTATTGAAGTTGTTGATCAGGCCAATCAGAATTTTATTATTGAGAGTAGAATCTGCGTGATGAACAGGGAGATATTGCTCCGCTCTATGGAAGTATTCTATGGATGTGTCATGATCCAGATTACGGTAAGACACCTGCCCCAATGCGACACAAACATTACTCATCACTATTGAATCTGCAGGTTCCTGGCTTTCAGCAAGATCGGATGCCATATGTGCATAAGACTCTGCAAAAGGGAGCTCGAGTTTTTTTACATGCAGAAAGGACAGATCGAGGTAATTCCCGATCAGGTCCGGGGTATTTTGATTCGGTGTTGATTCGAGAATGTCACGCTGTACCAGAAGATATTCCTGTGCAACATTCACCTTCCCTCGCTCGTATAAATAATGCTCGCCAAGAAGTCCTGCAGTATAGGCTCTATCCTGCTCACTACCCGCCGTATCGGCGAATGTATTTAATTGCTTTAATACTATCAGACAGGAATCTAAATCACCTTGAGTTCTGAGAGAATCTGCCAGTGAAATAAGTTGAGAGAATCTGGGTAACGTTTCCCGAAGGCCTTCATTACTCACAGGTTCACGCGTGCAATGCACGACCAATAAAACAGCAAGTAATGATATCAGGAACAAGAGTTTCCTTCCCGCATCCGTCATCATCTTCTCAAGACCATCAGTGGTGAGACACGCAGGTTTCACAATTCAAGCGCAGTTGATCCTCCTTAAAGGTAGAAGGAATAAATAAAAAAGCCCTGACTGCTTCTGCAATCAGGGCTTTCACTGCGGGCTGATAAGACAACGACTAGTTTCCAGGTTTGGAATCTTCACCATCGCCAGCGGTAGGATCTTTTTCATCCTTACCGTCTTCTCCAACATCGGAGTCGTCGGAATCAGCGGCGGTGGCATCAGGTTTTACTTCATCGCCGACCACTGAAATACTGCCATCTCTCGGAGTGGCGAAATCGACGAAATTGTCAGTGCATGCCGCAAAACCTGCCAATAGCAATGCACAAGCCAGAACGTGTCTTAAGGTTTTCATGTGTGAAAAAATTAAATGATGAATAAATGATTGTCAGTATTAGTCGTTAAAAGACAAGTGACGTTACCTATTCATGCATGGATTATTTGCCGGGAAGGAAAAATTAAACGTAACAGATCCCGATTTTCACAAACCAGTTACTGATCACCGTGATTACCCCGTTTAGTAGGGGAGCGGGGAGGAAATGGCCCTTCGACAAGTCTGACTGTCGTCAAGGCATACGCATCGCTGTACTCCACTTTGAGCCAGGCAGCGAATAGCCGACAGCGAAAGCGAAAGGCGTTTCAACTAAATATGCAATTTCCCTTTTCTTTCAAGCAACTCCTCCTCTGTCTCCACGCGATCTGGATTCAGGATACAGCAATCTACAGGACAAACTGCAGCGCATTGAGGTTCGTCATGGAAGCCCTTACATTCGGTGCATTTGTCAGGAGAGATATAGTAATAATCATTGGAGATTGGTGCCAACTTCGCATTTGCATCCACGACTTCTCCATTGGTATCCAGTGTATAAGATCCGGATATGGTAGTACCATCTGCGATCGCCCATTCCACACCTCCTTCGTAGATGGCGTTATTTGGGCATTCTGGCTCACAAGCGCCGCAATTGATACATTCATCAGTGATCATGATAGCCATAAGTACAAGTTTTTTGTAGTCACCTGAAAAACAGTATTCAGACAACCTTTGTTTCGGGCCGCAAATATAAGCATTCGGGGAACGGATAATAATATATCAGCAGTTTCCAGTGGGTAGTCAAAATCTGCCAACTGCCACGGTCGACTACCGTTCTGCCCTTCTGCCGTTCCTCCTTTCTGCCTTTCCGTTTTCTTCTATCTTTCGATCCGGAAATGGCACGTCGACATCGGGCAAAAAGTAAGAAAGCCGGACTTCCCCCAGGTACACTCGTGTACACTGGGCAGAAACGCGTAGAGGTTCCTGACCTTACAGCATTAACCTATACTCCAACATCAATACACACTGCGAAGTCAATCAGCGACATTCAGTATCCTGTCAAAGAAGGTGTCCTCTGGATTGATATTCGCGGCCTGCACGAGACCGATCTCCTGCGTAAACTCGGGGGTCAGTTTGGAATACACGCTCTCGCACTGGAAGATATCGTTGACATCTATCAGCGTCCTAAATATGACAGCTATGAAGAAGGGTTCCTGATACTTCTCGAGTCCTTTACTTTTTTACCTGAGGAAATACGGATCACACAAGAACAGATTTCCATCTTCTGCGGAAAAGACTTTGTTCTGTCGTTCCAGGAAGACGCGAAAGATTGTTTCGAAAGCATCCGGGAAAGAATCAAGAGTAGCCAGGGACGTATCAGAAAATACCATTCGGATTATCTCACGTATGCGCTGGTTGACAATATCGTTGACCATTACTTTGTTTCGCTGGAGTCGATTGGGGACGTCATCGAAAATCTCGAAAGCGAGATCGCTGCAAGTCCAAGCTTTGAAACAAAGAATCGCGTACACCTGATGAAGCGCATTATCCTGGATATGCGCAAGGGCATCACGCCCCTGCGGGAAGCAGTCAGTCTCCTCATGCGTTCGGACACGAATTTCATTTCGGACGCTACAAGACCCTATCTTCAGGATCTTTACGGAAACGTATTGCAGGCCATCGAAATGACCGAGACGTATCGCGATATTCTATCCGGACTGCAGGATCTGTACCTCGCGGAGATCAGCTATAAAATGAATAAAGTCATTCAGACGCTGACGATTGTCTCTACGATTTTTATCCCCTTGACTTTCCTTGCAGGCGTCTACGGTATGAACTTCGACAACATGCCTGAGTTGCATTGGAAGTATGGATACTTTATCTTGTTGGGGTTTATGGCTTTGGTGAGCATTCTACTGCTACTTCTTTTCCACAAGAGAAAATGGCTCTGAGCAGTTAGCCGGAGCGCTTATTTTTTACCAAGTATGCAGAAGCTTACGACGTCCTTGTACATCGCGGTCTCCATATGCCTCCTGGCAGGTCATCAGTCAGTGTGGGGCCAACAGCAGCGCCGTACAGAAAAGTGGAGATTCCAGCCGGAAATCAAATTGCGCAATGCCTCCCTGGAAAGCCCGAATAAAAACTTTGTGATCCCTCCACCATGGAAACCTCATCCGATTTTCCTCGGCAGCACAGAGATCAAAGATCTGAGGCTCACGCGATTCTATTCACAGGAAAACCCATCCCAGGATGGAGGAAATCATGTTGCGCTTGCAGCGTTTGAGGATGGTGTACGCGAAAATATCGGGCAGCGACTGCGCTATCCGGTAATACCTGGCCTGCGATTTACCATTGAAGTCTGGTTGGCCTTTTCTCCCTTTCAGACCCAGGTACATCCAATCCAGAGCTTGTTCGATCCAAAGACGGATTTTAAGCCTGTCAAACTGCAGATCTATGGTTTTGCGTCTCAAACAGATCTCGGTAATGCCTTACTGGCAGAAACACCGGTGATTGACCATTACCAATGGAAGAAATATACTCTCACCTGGGAAGCTACGGGGAGGTACGACTACATCTACTTTGTACCTGGATGGGAAGGCACCACATTCTATGATGGGAATCTGCATGTGGATAACCTTTCTATCATTAAGGTGACGAGGATCAGGAAGACAAAAGAATAATGCGAAGTCAAAATGTAAAACACTAAAGTCAAAAGTCTAAAGGGCGTAAACTTTGAGTCTACTCCGAAAAGTCACTTTTTGCACTCCCGCACCCCTCTGTCCCCTGAAGGGGAAGTCCATGCGCATTGAATTTCAATGTTTTATGCGGGCGGCGGTTCCACCTTTAGGGGGTCAGGGGGTAGCGAAGCTCTTTTCGGAGTAGACTCAGCTTTGGACTTTTACATTCGATATTTTACCTGCCCGACCTGAGTCATTCCCGCCCGACCGATGGTCATTCGGGCGCGGCAGGCGGGCATTTTGACTTTCCTTCTACCTTCATCGTTTGATAAGCACCTTCAAAAAATTGAGACTCTCTCTTAGGATGATCTGCAGCCGTACCGGTGACATCCTAATTCCTTCCCGCAGATCTGCTTCTATCATGCGTATACGCAACTCCCGTTTTTTGGAAATCAAATAGACAAACTCGAGATCAAAAAGATATCTGTTAATCTGGGTTTGCAGAAATGTCTCGCGCACATCACGACTGAAGGCTTTCAGACCGCCCTGTGTATCGCTGGTGTGCAAACGGAGAACTGAACGGTTGACCGCACGGAGAATTTTCGACATCCATCTGCGTCCCGGGGGAAGCTGGCTATAATAGGTTTCATTGCGTATTGCCAATGTCACATCGGCTTCTCTTTGTATTACCGGAAGGATGACCTGGATCATGCTCTCTGTCGTGTATGGGAAGTCGATATCCGTGTATACGATGACTGACGCAAGACTGTGTTGTACTCCGGTGCGAATAGCAAAACCTTTGCCCTTATTGATCGGATAGGAGAGAAGAAGCAGGTCTCTGGCTGTCTCTTCCAGGCGTTCCATGCTTTCTCCGGCGATGTTGGAATCGGAACCATCATTGACTACAATTGCGCGGATATGTTTATCCGGTAGTTGCTTGCGCAGCATCTCTAATTGTTCGATGACAACCCTATCCCATCCGGCAGGTGGGTTGTAGCAGGGAAGGATGATATCGATGTCGGGATTGAGGATAACGTATTCTTGTGTTAAGCGAGGTAAAAATAGCGATCACATATTGGAAGTCCAGTCACTCTTATTTTGGGTATGACAGATTGCACAGAAACTGAGTGTGTGCTTACGCTCAACTCCTGACATGAAATCTAATTAGCTCAGCTGCCTCCAACCCCCCAGGGAATGAGGGTGAGGGTGGGTAAAGCTTCAAATATGCAATATATCATACGCCACTTATTTTCATCAGATATGATTTAAATCCATAGTGTGTTAAATTTGCCGACACATGGAATCACCCTCATACCTCGACGAACTCAACGACGTTCAGCAACAGGCCGTCACACATTCCGATGGGCCACTGATGGTCATCGCCGGTCCCGGATCAGGAAAAACGCGCGTACTCACGTATCGTATTGCACATCTCATCCAATGTGGAGTTCCACCTTACCGGATACTCGCACTGACCTTTACGAACAAAGCGGCACGTGAGATGAAAGAGCGTATCGAACGTGTGGTAGGAGAGCAGGCGCGCCGTGTATGGGCAGGAACCTTCCACTCGATCTTTGCGCGTATCCTGCGCGTAGAAGCAGCTAAAATCAATTACCCGCCGGATTTCACCATCTACGATCGCGATGATTCCAAGAGTCTCGTCTCTGAAATCATCCGCGAGCTGAAGCTGGATCCAAAAACATACAATCCAGGTGGTGTGCTTTCCCGTATTTCATCTGCTAAGAGCAATATCATCACTCCACAGATGTATGAGCAGGACACAGAATTGCGGAACCAGGATACCATGTCCAAACGGCCAATGATTTATGAGATCTATAAGCGCTATACCGAACGCTGTTTCAGATCAGGGGCTATGGACTTCGACGATCTGCTGCTTCAAATGTTCAAACTCCTGTATCAGAATCCGGAGAATGTGCGTGAAAAATATCAGCGCATTTTCTTCCATGTACTGGTGGATGAATTTCAGGATACCAACTATCTGCAATACGAGATCCTGAAGAAACTTGTCCTCTATGATGGAAGTCGGCTCAATGTCTGCGTGGTCGGCGACGATGCACAGAGTATCTATGCCTTTCGCGGTGCGACGATCGAAAACATGCTGCAGTTCGAGCAGGACTTTCACAACGTGACTGTCTATAAACTCGAGCAGAATTACCGGTCTACCGAACACATCGTCGAGGCTGCAAACCAGGTGATCATCTTCAATACAAAACAGCTCAGGAAAAAAATCTGGACGGATCAACTCGGTGGAAATAAAATCAAACTCGTACGTGCGATGACTGATGCGGAAGAAGGACGACTTGTGGCAAACGCCATCATCGAATACAAAAACCGCTATCAACTTCCGAATGAAGAGATCGCAATCCTGTATCGGACGCATGCACAGTCAAGGGTCATGGAAGAAAATCTCCGGCGCAACAACCTGACATATCGTGTCTTCGGCGGCCTGTCATTCTATCAGCGTAAGGAAATTAAAGACATGCTGGCCTATATCAGGCTTGCTGTGAATCCACGTGATGATGAAGCCTTACGTCGTGTGATCAACTATCCACGGCGTGGTATCGGTAAGATGACGATAGACCGTATGGCTGCATATGCAGGGGAACAAAAAGTCTCACTCTGGCATGCACTTGTCGATGGTGGAGGCACAGGGCGTTCTTCAAAGCCCCTCGAAGATTTTATCAAACTCATTCAGCTCTGCCGGCAGAAAGCGCAACAAGGCAATGCCCATGAGACGGCCTTGTATATCGCACGCACTTCCGGTATCTATGAACTTCTGCGGAGCGATAATACTCTTGAGGGTACGACACGCCTGGAAAACCTGAATGCGCTCCTCGATGGCATCAAGGAGTTCACCGATAACGACGAGTATGACAACGAACAAACCATTATACAGGACAAATCCCTGTCGAGTTATCTTCAGACGATCGCCTTGCTCACCGATCAGGATGAAGAGAAAAAGGAGAAGGATTATATCTCGCTCATGACAGTGCATACGGCGAAAGGATTGGAGTTCTCTACGGTCTTCGTGGCGGGGTTGGAAGAAAATCTTTTCCCGTCCTATCTCGCCAACGGCTCGGTGGAAGAATTAGAGGAAGAACGGCGGTTGTTTTATGTGGCGATTACACGCGCAAAAAAATACCTGGTTCTTTCTTATGCTGCGAGCCGGTATCAATATGGGCAGATCAGGGTCAACGATCCGAGCCGTTTTCTGGAGGAAATCGATCATCGCAACATGGAGACGACGTTTGATATCCGGCCAAAGCATAGTCTGCCGGAGCCGAAGCGCATTCCGATGGGTAAACCCAGAGTCTCCGAATCTCCGGTCCGGATTAATCCTACCTCATTTGCACCAAGTCCTACGTCAGAGATCGAAGTCGGAATGGATGTCATTCATTTGAAATTTGGGAAAGGGAAGGTGACACGTATCGACGGTGCACGCGACAATCGTGTCGCAACCATTCATTTCAATGACATCGATGATCCCGAGAGACGGATCATGTTGCGTTTCGCGAAACTGCAAATCATCCCCTCAAACTAAGCAGTTGGCAGTCTTCAGCCCTCAGTTATATTAGCCAATAGCTAACAGCCAACAGCTATCTTTGACCTGTCATGAAACGAATTCTCTGGGAATTGCTAAAAGTTCTGGTCCTTGTTGCTGCGGTGTATATCCGGGTATTTGATCCATTGGATTTTCATGGTACATACACCAATAATCTGGCGAATACACTTATCAACTTTGTCATTTTCGTTGTTGGAGCAAACCTCATCCTGCAGATGATTGAGTATTATTTCGGCAGGAATAAGGCCGCGGCCGCTAATGTAAAACTCGGCCTGAGGAATATCTACTACATCTTTGTGGCACTTGCGATGCTGATGGTTGGTCTCAGTCTGATTGGCATAGATTATAGGACACTCTTTACTTCACTCTCGATCGTCGGTGCAGCAATTGCCATTGTCACCAAAGATTTTATCGCGGAAATTCTGAGCGGCATCATCCTCAGCTTCTCAAAGCGTATGCTGATCAACGATTATGTCAAGATTGGGGATATGAAAGGCAAGATCCTGGATATGGGATTGCACAAAATCACCTTTCTCAATGACGATGATGACATCATCTTTATCCCGAATACCACCGTCTACAACAGTGAGATCATCAACTATACTCAAAGCGATCAACGACGGATTAGTATTGACTTCCAGATGATCATCGCCCATGTCGACAACTTCGAAAAACTGGAACATGAACTCAACACGGCATTGAATGAGTTTCAACCCCTCATCGAGCCCGGAACTTTCGTGTTTAAGATTACCCATCTGACCAAGGATGTGGTCGATCTCAAATTGCTCTTCACCTCCAAATCATCCGAGCCGGATCTCATTCGGGATCTGCGTCGTCGTGTGACACGCAAGGTATTGAATTACGTGAAGTCAAAAATTCCCGTTGCCGCCAATAACCAAATCCCTGTCAAGCCAGGTCCCACAGAGCGCCCATCTCCGATATCAACACTCAAGCGCAAGGACGACATCTGACATCCAACAAAAAGCGAAGAAAGAATTAATCCGTCTTCGCCCCATCAAAAATCAGGAATTGAGAATTGAGTCTACTCCGAAAAGTCATCTTTTGTCCTCCCGCACCCCTCGATCCCCTGAAGGGGAAGTCCACGCACATTGAATTTCAATGTATTATGCGGGCGGCGGTTCCACCTTTCCGCGAGCGCTGAAGCTACTCAGCGGAGGCGCTAGGGGGTCAGTCTGACGACTCCGACAGTCGTGTCAGACTCGTCGGAGGGGGTAGTGAAGCACTTTTCGGAGTGGACTCAGAATTGACAATCTACTGATAGCCTGCGGCCTGAAGTGAAAAGAGTTCTGCATAGAGTCCATTGCTTTGCAGGAGTTCTTCATGCGTACCGATTTCAACCAGCGTACCATTCTTCAAGACAAGGATGCGATCGGCCATACGCACTGTACTGAAGCGGTGCGAGATCAGC